>NZ_BCBJ01000065.1:0-97257 GCF_001320605.1 Pseudomonas sp. NBRC 111133
GGGTCAACCGTCACTAGCACCGATGCCTTCAAGCCGACCGAGGGCAAGCAGTACGAACTGGGTATCAAATACCAACCGCCCGGCAGCAAAAGCCTGTTCACCGCAGCTGTATTCGACCTGACGCAGCAGAACATGTCGGTGACCGAGGGTGGCGTTACCCGCCAGGTTGGCGAAGTGCGTGTGAAAGGCCTTGAGCTTGAGGCTACTTCGGATGTGAGCGAGAACCTCAAGCTGGTGGGTTCCTACACCTACAACGACAGCGAAATCACCAAAGGCACCCGCGAAGAGAAAGGCAAGCGCATGGCGCAGGTTCCGCGCAACCAGGCCACTGCCTGGGCCGACTACACCTGGCACAGCGGGGTGCTGGACGGCTTTGGCGTAGGCGTTGGCGTGCGCTACGTGGGCGACACCTACGGCAACACCACGAATACCGACTGGGGCCATGTGGGCTCGTACACGGTCTACGACGCCTCCGTACATTACGACCTTGGCCGCCTGAACAACACACTCAAAGGCGTCACCGTGGCCGTCGATGCGAAAAACCTGTTCAACAAGGACTACCTGTCGACGTGTGATGGGTACTACTGCTACTACGGCGACGAACGCAACGTGGTCGCCAGCGTCAATTACAAGTTCTGAGTGAACGGGGGCCGCTTTGCGGCCCCCTGTTCCAACAGACAAAAAACGGTACCGTGATGAAAAGCCGAACCATCCGCCGCTGGTCCGTGATCCACACCTGGAGCAGCCTGGTCTGTACCCTGTTCCTGCTGTTGCTGGCGCTCACCGGCCTGCCGCTGATTTTCCACCACGAACTCGAACACCTGCTCGGCGACGCCCCCGAACTGCGTGACATGCCAGCAGGCACCCCGCACCTCGACCTGCAGCAGCTGGTACTGAAAGCCGAGCAACACCGCCCCGGCGAAGTCATGCAGTACTTCGGCTACGACGAAGACGAACCCAACGGCGTGATCGCCATCACCGCCGCCACTGCGGGCACCGACCCCAACTTGTCGCACACCTTCATGCTCGACGCCCGCACCGGCGAAGCAGTGGCCATGCCGGCGGCCAATGGCGGGTTCATGATGGTGATGCTGCGCCTGCATGTGGACATGTTCGCCGGCCTGCCCGGCAAGCTGCTGCTGGCCTTCATGGGCGTACTGTTCATCCTCGCAATCGTCTCCGGCACCGTGCTCTATGCGCCCTTCATGCGCCGCCTGGACTTTGGCACGGTACGCCACGAAAAATCCCGTCGCCTGCGCTGGCTCGACCTGCATAATCTGATCGGCGTGGTAACCCTGGCCTGGGCACTCACGGTAGGCGTGACCGGCGTAATCAGCGCCCTGTCCGACCTGGTTATCGCCGCCTGGCGCAACGATAGTCTGGCTGCCATGGTTGCGCCTTACCGCGACGCCCCGCCGCTCACCGAGCGCGCGCCCGCCACACGCCTGCTGGAGATTGCCGAACAGGCTGCCCCCGGCATGCGCCCGGACTTCATCGCCTTCCCCGGTACGCGCTTTTCCAGCGAGCACCACTATGCCGTGTTCATGAACGGTGCCACACACCTGAGCTCGCACCTGTTCACACCCGTGTTGATCGATGCCCGTACCCTGGCAGTTACAGCAGTCGGCGAGCGCCCCTGGTACATGGACGCCATGGGCCTGTCGCAGCCGCTGCATTTTGGTGACTACGGCGGGCGGCCCATGCAAATCCTCTGGGCGGCACTCGATGTGCTGACCATCATCGTGCTCTGCAGCGGCCTTTACCTGTGGCTGGCCAAGCAGCGCAGCGGCAAGAGGGCGCCCGCATGAGTCATGAATCGCAAAGCACCCGGCGAATTTTTGCCTGGCCGGCCATGATTGCAGTGTCAGGCGCAGCGGGGCTGTTCGCGGCCCTGCTCGGCGATGGCGCCTGGGACGCCTTGTCATGGCTGGGGCTTGGCGTGCCAGCCTGGCTCGGTTTTCGTGGGTTGTGGGCCAGGTGAGGTAAGCGGCTAACACGCCTGCATAGCTCGCAGGCGGCAAGCTGGGCAGCTCCATCATTGCCGAGCCCCCTCAATGAGCCTGCAAAACTTCATCGCTTTCGACCTGCAACTGAGTGCGTTGCTTGACTCGCCGCCCAGGCCGGACACCGCCCTGCCCCTGTTCAGGGCACGCCAGCAATACTTTGCCGACCTTGCCGACTACTGGCTTGCCAGCGTCGCCCCTGCCGAATGCCGTCGGGCGCTCATGGCCAGGTTGCTGCGCCAGCAACTGCTGGCGCAGATCGCACTGCGTATCGATGACCACACCTTGGGCTCGAACCATGCCGAGCTGATCGCGTACTGCGTCAACCAGCCACTGCCGTCGCAGCGTCAGCACCTGCCAAGCGCGCAGCGCCCGCAGGTGTATCGGCCCGTTCTGGACATTACCACGCCCAACTGGCGAAGCTATCTGCCCGGCGCTTTCGTGATCATCGAAGGCGGCCCCGAGGGCAGCATGCCCGACCCACTTAAGCCCGGCGACTACGCGGTGCTGTATACCCTGTCGCACGGGATCGAGGCGTTCGACAACCTTGGCGACTTGCACATCGAACTGTGCGAACGCCTGGATGATGTTTACCAAAGCCAGCCGCTGCTGCGGCACATGGCAAGCGACCACGAGCGAGACCGGGCACGCAACGCCGAGCGCCTTCGTTACGAGTGGTTCAACGACGACATAGTCCAAGCCCAGGCCCAGGTATTGATCGATGGGCAACGGGCCGCGCTGACCCACATCTGGCAGGATGCCGCCCTACAATCGCCGGTGGACTGGGCGACGCTTGAAGAACGCCTGAAGAAGGCTGCCGATGTACTGCCTTGGGCCGACAGCCGCTCGGCGCTACAGACCCGTTACGGCCTGTTGCTGGAACGCAATTCACCGGCGTGGCTGAAAAACGCCTCTGTGCAGGGGCTTACGCACATCATGCAGACCCTGCAGGAGCTGGTAATCGCCATTGATCGCGCAGCGGCGCCCGGCATTCTGAGCCACGAGCAATTCCTCGACCGCAACGGCCTCCTGGCCTGGACACGTGACCGCTTGCGCGCCTTGTTGAGCCAACGCTATCAGCTGGATGTCGACCCGCTGGACCTGTTTGTCAGCGTCACCATGGCCCGGCAAACAGGCCCGGTACCCTTCCCTGGCGTCAACAGCGCCTGGATCCCGGTGGCCAGTCGGCCACAGGTGGGCGAAACCATCGAACTGGTCCGCCAGACCTACCGCCTGGATGAGCTGGCAATGGTCAACATCGGTTTGCTCGACATCGATTACTGGTTGACTGCCAGAGTGCATGACAAGAACGACACCGCCGTGCCCGGTATCACACCCAGTCAGGTCAAGCAGATAGTGCGGGAGCTGGACGTGGGCCAGAGCTACAGCCAGTATTTGCGCACTCATCTACTGACATCGCCGCAAGCGCAATGGCGGCGGGACAGCTACGTGGCTATAAGCTCTGCAAGGATGCGTGCCGAGTTGGCCAAGGCGCGTTACGCGGGGCACTTACTGGAAGACCCATTCGAGCGCGGTTACAGGTGGGCGACGACGGTGCTCGACCACCCGCACAGTCAGGTACGCCAGCAGTTGAAAGTACAGCGGGTTAGTGCGCGACAATTACTGATTGGTGGGCATACGCTGCAAGGCGTAATGCTGGTAACGCCTGATACCCCAGGTTTAACGCGGTTTCTCGCCTACACACCGGACGCACCCGATCGCCGTTCCTGGCGCGAATTCAGAAACGCCCGGCACATGCTCAGGACACTGCGTGACAAACCTGGCCTGCGCGAGTACGTAAAAGACCGCCTTCCGTTTACCGACCGCAAGCAGATCGAAAACTGGCTGACCAAGGGTGGCCTGGGGGCCGAAGTACAGCGCCCGCGGATCACGGGCGACTTTCAGCAGGCCCGATATCTGGCGGAAGTGAGCGCAAGCCTTGCGGCCGTCGACGCCAGCACCAACACCAAACGGGAACTGCTTGGCGAGCTAAGCCTGCACGCCTTGTCGATACTGCTGGATATGATCAGCCTCGCGCTGCCAGCTCGCGCACTGGTTGCGCTGGCGCTCGGCCGCTCGATATTGTCATTGATCGATGCCGGGAAGGCTTTCAAGGAGGAAGACCGAATAGGCACGTTGAAACACATTGTCGAAGCGTTCACCCACGCCAGTGACGCAGCCAACAACATTGGCGGAACAACCGTGATGCGCCGGGCCATCCGGGCGATGCCCACTCCGCCACCCTTGAAATTGCCGCCAGCAGCAGCAGTGCAAGTGAACAGCGACAAATTGCACTATCGGGTCGATGGTATCCACAAGGAGGGCATCTACGAACAGCGCTCGCCCTACCCTGGCGTGTCTTTCTACTACATCAAAGATGCTGCTGGCACGAGCTACCAGGTAGCGTTCGACGGCTACCGCTGGCGGGTAGTGGACCCGCGCATGCCGGACGCCTATACCAAGGTGGCGGTCAAACGCCGCGAAGATGGGGAGTGGGTGGTGGACTCGCCGGTGCTGTGGTACGACGGGCTGCCAGACCTGCAAGCACTGTTAGAGGGCTGCCAACTGCCCGGCCAGCCAGCCGGTATCAGGCAGGCCGGCATAGACGGCCTGTATAAAATGGACCAGCAGCTGTACCTGCTCGCCGGCACCCATGCCTTACCGCTGCGCCCGCACCTACTGGTCAACCACTACCACTTGCAGATACCTCGGCAGCCGCACAGCAGCAGTACGGCGTGGGCCGTACTGCGCTGGCAGGATAACCAATGGCGCATCCGCGTGCGCCAGGCCGGGCGCAGCAGTGACTGGTTGGCGTTACCGGCCAGTCACTCGGTCAGCCGCGGCAGCAGCTTGTCCAGCCGCTGATGCAGGGCACTGCCACTGGGCCAGTTACGCAGCAGCCGTGCCCGATCACGGGCATAGGCCGGGGCAAAGCTGAGCTGGGTGGCGTGTTGGCACATGGCGTCGAGGTCGATCAGCGACCAGCGGCCTTGGTCCCAGAACAGGTTGTGGCCTTTGAAGTCACCATGGCTGATGCGTTCGCGAATCAGCTGCTGCATTACCTGCACCAGGGCGTCGATCTGTTCTTCGGGGGCATCGCCACTCTCGACGTAAGGGGCAAAGCACGCGGTCAGGTCCGGGCCATCAACGTACTCGGTAACCAGATACGCGCGGCTACGCAGGCCCATCACCCGCTGCTCCAGCACCGCCAACGGGCGCGGCGTGGCAATATCGAGGAATTCCAGGCGGTGGCCTTCGATCCACGAATGCCAGGCACGGCTCGGGCGCCAGAAGCGCTTGAACCAGTGCGCGGTGTTCTTGATGTTGTAGCGCTTGAGCACCAGCTTGCGACCCTTCACCTCGATGCGCGCCACACTGGCGGCGCCACCGGTCTTGTACAGGTGGCCCTCGTCGATCAGCGCATCGGCCTGCTCCAGCACCGGCTGCATGGCGTCGACTTCGTTGCGGCGGATCGCCTGCAAGCCCGAGAGGCTGCGCTGGACGCTGAACAGGCTGCACTCGCGCCCGGCCTTCTCCAGATAGTCCTTCTGCCGCCAGTTACGCACCTTGTCCACCTGCTTTTGCAAGGCTTCCAGCGGCAACGCATGCTCGGCGTTGGCCAGCAAGTAGTGCACCAGCAATTCTTCGATGAACGGCTCCAGCCGCTTTGGCAACTGGGCGAAGAATACCCCTAGGTTTTCCAGCACACGCGGACGTGACAGCTGCTGGCCAGGCGTCTCGGCCTTGATACCGGCGCCGTCGATCAGGTACAGCTTACCGCCGTGGCGCAGCAGGTTGTCCAGGTGCAGGTCTTCCTGCCAGAGGCCTTGGGCGTGCATGTGTGCGACAGCAGTAAGCGCTTCACCCAGCACGAGGTGTTGTTCGTCAGCCAGCACTGCCAGGTGTTCCACCGCCGACCAGGCATCGGCCAGGCTTTCGGCGCCGTCGAGGAATTCAAACAGCAGCCAGCCACCCTCGCCTTCCTTCAGGCCGTCAGCCAGCAGCTTTGGCGTGGTCAGGCCTTGCTCGGCCAGCAGCTTCACACCTTGCAGTTCGCGCTGGAAATGCCGGGCGGCGTTACCGCCCACCAGCAGCTTGGCCAGCACCGGGGTACCGCGCCACACACCGGCGCCAACATAGCGCTGGCCGGGCAGCACGCGCAGCAGGCTGACCAGTTGCAGCTCGGCGCTGCCGGCGGCGTCCGCCAGGGTGATGCTCAGGGGCAACAGCGGGTTGCGCCCGGCATCTTTCAGTTCAGACAAGCGCATCAGCGGGCCTCTTTGTCACGACGGCGTTGCGTCAGGCGTTGCAGCCAGGTGTCGACCAGTGTGCTGTCAGCCGGCTGCGCCAGATAGGTCGCCAGCAGCGTGCGCACATCGGCCTCGCTCCAGGCCCGGGCGCGGCGCAGCAGCGGCTCCAGGTCCTTGAGGCGGTCGCGCATGCCGAACAACAAAGGGCGGGTCTTTTCCAGGTCGATCAGTTGCGCGTCCCAGCCATCACGGCGTTGGCGCAGGAAGATGTGCTTGGGGTAGAAGCAGCCGTGCACCTGGCCGGCGCTGTGCAGGGTGCGCGCCAGTTGGCCGCAGGCCTGCAGGATACCGGTGCGTTCGCCATCACCTAGCTGCGGCCACTGGGCCAGCAGGCTGTCGAGGTCGGCCCACTCGTCCAGGGCACGGGTCATCAGGATGGCCCGGTGCTTGCCGCCTTGCTTGCGCTCGCCATAGAACACCGCCTGCAAGGCCGGGATGTGCAGCTTCTGGTAGCGGCTGATGTTGCGAAATTCTCGCGCGAAGGTCGGCTCGCCGAACGGTCGGTGCAGGGTGCGGGTCAGGTAGTCGCTCTGCCGCTTGAGGTAGTAGCCCTTGCCTTCGAGTTCCAGGCGGAACACGCTGCTCCAGCCGCCACGGCCCGTGTTGGGTTCGTCCACGGCATCCAGTTGCAGCGCCCACAGCGCCTCGAAGTCGTCCAGGCCATGGCGTTTGAGCAGCGCGAGGTCCGCGCTGGCCAGGTAATCGGTCATTCCCTTCCCTCGAAAAAGCCCAGCACCTGGCGAATGCGCTTCTTGTCACGCACATTCAGCCGGTCGCGGCCACGGTATTGCAGGTAGAAGCGCAGGCGCTGGGTGGCCGACAAGTGGTATTTGGCCACTTTGTCCAGGCAGGCCAAGTCCTTGATCATCCGGTGCCGCCACATGAAGCCGCGCCAGAAGTCGCCGGTAGGGCAGTCGATGAAGAATAGCGTGCCCTGGTCATCGACCAGCAAGTTGCGCCATTTCAGGTCGTTATGGGCAAAGCGGTGCTCGTGCATCACCCGGGTATGGCGCGCCAGCTGGCGGCTGAGGTGATCGACCCAGGCCCGGTCGGCCAAGCGTGCATCGTTGCGTTCAGCCAGCGCCGACAGGTCTTCGGTGCGCGGCAGCTCGCGGGTGATCATCGCCCCACGGCCAAAGGCCAGGCCATTGCGCTCAAGCCCCCACGCCACCACTTCGGCAGTGGGAATACCCCACTTGGCGAACTGCTTGAGGTTCTGCCATTCGGCCTTGATGCGTGGCCGGCCCAGGTAGCGGCGCATGTGCTTGCCGGCCCCGGTGTAGCGTTTGACGTAGTAGTTGACGCCGTCACGCTCGATGCGCACCACCTCGCTGAGCGGGTCGCGGGTCAGGCGCTCGCCCTGGAGGGCAAATACCGCATCGAGGCTGCCGAAGTCCGCCGCCAGGTGTTCATAGCCCGGCGCCAGTGTCCAACCCGCCATCAGAGTGCATCCCCATAGCGTTGCTTGCGGTCGTAGAGTTTCTGCGCCTTGCGGTCCAGCCAGGCGAGCAACCGGGCTTCGTCCTTCAGGATTTGCCGCAGCGGGCACTGGAAGTAACCCCGCAAAAAGCGCAGCTTGTCGCGCTGGGTCAGGCCGATGTCCAGCGCCGAGAAGTACAGCGCGGCCAGGTCCTTGTCGCGCCAGCGGCGGCTGATTTTCGCTCGGGTCTGGGCACGGTGCAGGTCGATAACCGACAGTTTGAAGTCATCCGCCGTCACCGGGCGGTCGGTGTGCAGCAGGAAGTGGCAGATGTAGCAGTCGCGGTGGTTGACCCCGGCGCGGTGCATGCCGCCGGTCATTTTCGCCACTTCGGCGATCAGCGCGCGCTTCAGGCGTGGCGTGGGCGGCTGCTTGACCCAGTCGATGCTGAAATCTTCCAGGCTGATGGTCGGCGCCAGTTCCTCGGTGATGATGAACGAGTGCTGCGCAGCCGGGTTGCTGCCGCGCTCGCCATAGGCGACTGCGGTCATCGTCGGCACGCCCACCTCGTGCAGGCGCTGGATGGCCCGCCATTCCTGGCCGGCACCGAGCACCGGCAGCTTGGCGGTGAACAGGTTCTTGAAGATCTCGCCCCAGCCGATGCCGCGGTGGATCTTGACGAAAAACCCTTCGCCCTCCACCTCGGTACGCAGCGTGCGGCGCCCTTCCAGTTCGCGATAGACCTCGCCTTGCAGCGCCTCGACGGCGTCGAAGGCATCCCGCCCGGCCCACAGGCGTTTGAAGGGCTCGGCCACTATCAGCTTCATGCGGTTTTCTGCCCCAGGATCACGTCGGCAGCATGCTGCGGCATGCTGTACAGATCAGCGGTTTCAGCGAACGCCAGGCCGTTGCGCGACCAACTGGCGCGGGCCTGCGAGTCTTCGAGCATGCGCTGCAGGTAGCCATTGAGCTGGTCCTGTTCGAACGGCTCGTCCAGCACCAGGCCGCAGTCGGCCTCGGCAATGTAGTGGGCGTAGCCGCACACCTTGGACACCAGCACCGGCAGGCCGGCCACCAGCGCTTCGAGCAGCACCGTACCGGTGTTCTCGTTGTAGGCCGGGTGAATCAGCAAATCGGCACCCAGCAGGAAGCGCGGGATGTCGCTGCGGCCCTTGAGGAACTGCACCTGGTCGCCCAGGCCCAGGGTGGCGCTTTGCAGCTGGAACACCTTGGGGTCGTCCTGGCCGATCACCATCAGCTTCGTGCGTTTGCGCAGGGCCGACGGCAACGCGGCCAGCGCCTTGAGGCTACGGTCCACGCCCTTGGTCTTGAAGCCCGAGCCAATCTGCACCAGCAGCAGGTCGTCATCCCCCAGGTTGAATTCCTTGCGGAACTCGGCGCGGATCTCGGCGGCATTGGCCGGCGCACGGCGGTCCTGGGAAATGCCCGGCGGCAGAAGGTGGAAGCGTTCCACCGGGGTGCCATAGTGCTTGATGAACAGCGGCTGCTGCACTTCGGAAATCATCAGCACTTCGGTGTGGGCGTCCTTGGCGAATACCGCACGCTCGTACTCGGCAAAGTGCCGGTAACGGCCCCAGCGGCGGTACAGGCCGCCACGCAGGGTCTGCGCCTTGTCTTCGAAGCAGCCGTCGGCGGCGTAGTACACGTCCAGCCCTGGCATCTTGTTGAAGCCGATCAGGCGGTCGACCGGGCGCTTGGCCAGGTCGGCGGCCATCCAGGCGCTGAGCTTCTCGTTGCGGCGGTGGTTGAAAATCGCCTTCACCGGCGCCACCAGCACTTCAAAGCCCGGCGGAATGTCACCTTCCCAGATCAGCGTGTACACACGGATCTGGTGGCCCCGCTTCTGGCATTCCAGGGCAATGCGCATGAAGTCGCGCTGCAGCCCGCCGAAGGGGAAATATTTGTAAAGCACGAAAGCCAGTTGCATCAACGGACATCCTCAGCCAGCAGCAACGCGCTCAAGCGGCCCGCCACATGCTCGGGATTCAGGCGAGTGAAGCACAGCGGCCACTCGCGTTTCAGATCGAACCGGCGCAGGTCATCGGCGCTCGGTTTGTAGGTGCACTTCTTCTGCAGGCAGGGCGCGCAAGGCCAGTCACTGGCCTGGTGAATCTGGGTCCGTCCGTAGGCGCCAGTCAGGCCCGGGTTGGTCGGGCCGAACAGCGAAATGGTGGGCACATCGAGTGCTGCGGCCAGGTGGCCAAGGCCGGTATCGACCGCCACGCAGGCTTTTGCCGCTGCCAGCACGCGGGCAACGCCAGCAAGGTTCAATTTGGGGAGTACCTGGCAGTTGTTCAAGCCCTGGGCGATGCGCTCGGCGCGCGCCTTCTCGGCCGGGTTGCCCCAAGGCAGACGCACTTCCAGCTTGCGCCGGCCCATGCGCTCGGCCAGTTCGCGCCAGTAAGCTTCAGGCCAATGCTTGGTTGCCCAGGTGGTGCCATGCAGGAACACCACATAGGGCGCAGCCGGCGGCAGCTGCAGGCGGTCCAGGTCCAGGCCGTAGTTGCCGATGCCTTCCGGCAGGTCGTAGGCCAGGGCCATGGCGAACAACTGGCGCACCCGCTCCACCGCATGCTGGCCGGTAGCAACCGACAGACGCCGGTTATAGAAGCGGCTGGCCCAGCCTTCGCGGGCCGAGTAGCGGTCCAGGCCGGCGACCGGGGCCTTCACGTAGCGGGTCAGCCAGGCCGACTTCACCAGGCCCTGGGCATCGATCACCAGGTCGTATTTGCGTTCGCGCACACGCTGCTTGAACGCCTTCCACTCGCCACTCTTGAGGGTTTGCCAGAGGTTCTTGCGCCAGCGGCGGATGGCCACCGGGATAACCTGGTCGACCGCCGGGTGCCAGCTGGGGATTTCGGCAAAGCCTTCTTCAACCACCCAGTCGAAACGGATGCCCGGGATGGCATGGGCGGCATCGGTAAGCGCCGGCAAGGTGTGGATCACATCACCCAGCGACGAGGTCTTGATGATCAGTACCCGCACTTAGTCGACCTCAGCCACGGTATCGATCAGGTCCGGCCCGCTCAGGCTGTGCAGGGCGGCAATGACTTTGCCCGGCTCCAGCAGACGCAGGCAGTTGTAGTGGCCGAAGCGGCAGGTACGGTCGAAACACGGGCTGCACTCGATGCCGGTGCGCACCACTTCCACCTGGTCGGCCAGCGGCGGGGTAAACCCGGGCGACGTCGAGCCGTATACGGCCACCAGTGGGCGGTTCAGCGCGGCGGCCACATGCATCAGGCCGGAGTCGTTGGACACCACGGCATGGGCGCAGGACATCAGGTCGATGGCCTCGGCCAGCGAGGTTTCGCCCGCCAGGTTGGACGACTCTTCACGAAAACCCGGGATCAACCGGTCACGGATCTGCTCACCGACCGGGTGGTCTTTCTTCGAGCCGAACAGCCACACCTGCCAGCCCTGGCGGATCATCGCGTCGGCCACGGCAGCGTAATGCTCGGCCGGCCAGCGCTTGGCCTCACCAAACTCGGCACCTGGGCATAGCGCCAGCACCGGGCGGTCCAGTTCCAGGCCGAACTTGGCCAGCGCGGCTTCACGGCTTTGCGCTTCGATCTGCAGGCTGGGGCGCGGGTACGGCTGCGGCAGCTCGGCACCGGGCGCAAAGGCCAGGGCCATGAAGCGCTCGATCATCAGCGGGTAGCGGGCCTTGTCCAGCTTGCGCACATCGTTCAGCAGGCCAAAGCGCATTTCGCCGCGCCAGCCGGTGCGTTTGGGGATACCGGCGAAGAACGGCACCAGGGCCGACTTCAGCGAGTTGGGCAGCAGGATGGCCTGGTCGTACTGGCCGGCCAGGGACTTGCCGATGCGCCGGCGCGTGGCCAGCTCCAGCGCGCCGTGGCCGAGCGGGAAGCTCAAGGCCTGGCGCACCTCGGGCATGCGCTCCAGGATCGGCCGGCTCCACTCGGGGGCCAACACGTCGATCACGCAGTCGGGGTGCTGCTGTTTCAGGCACTGGAACAGGGTCTGCGCCATCACCATGTCGCCGACCCAGCTGGGGCCAATGATCAGTATTCTCATGCTTAGTCCAGAAACGCTCGGGGAGGCTACAGACTGCGGTACAGCCTGGCCTCCCCTCTTTATATTCAGGCTATGTGGCGGACAGTGTACCACTCACATGGCCTATTCGCGGGCAAGCCCGCTCCCACAGGTACTGCACTGCTCTCAAGGCTTGTGCTGTCCCCGTGGGGGCGGGCGTGCCCGCGAAGAAGCCAACGCGGTATCAGCTCAACCCCAGCTCACCCCAGATCCGCCGCACCTCGCGGCGTTCATCGGCAAACTGCGCCGCGTCGATCACCCCGGCCTGCTTCTGCAGGGCCTGGCGGTGCGAGGCCGAGCGGAACGCCTTGTACACTTCACGCAACAGCACCGCGTCACTGGCCGGCATCAAACTCGCCTGCTCCAGCTCTTCCAGAATGCGGATGTTATCGGTCCATCGGAGTATGGCCGGGTGGTCATGGGACCAGGCCAAAGCAGCGTATTGCACCATAAATTCGATATCGACGATACCGCCGGCATCCTGCTTGATATCGAAGGGCACACCGGCCTCGAACGCGTTAGCCGCAGTGCCCGCAGCCGTAGCCTTGGTCCCTAGGTTGTCACGCATCTTGGCGCGCATTTCACTCACTTCGGTGCGCAGTTTTTCCAGGTCGCGGGCCTGGCCCAGTACCTTGGCGCGCACGCCTTCGAACGCGGTGCCGACCTGTTTGCAGCCCACCAGCACGCGGGCCCGCACCAAGGCCTGATGCTCCCAGGTCCAGGCTTCGTTCTGCTGGTAGCGCTCGAAGGCGCCCAACGAACTCACCAGCAGGCCGGCAGCACCGGATGGGCGCAGGCGCATGTCCACGTCATACAGTTGGCCCGAGTTGGTCTGGGTGGTCAGCAGGTGAATGATGCGTTGGCCCAGGCGCGTAAAGAACTGCGCACTGTCGATGGGCTTGGCGCCGTCGGTTTCCTCTTGCGGGTCGCCGTCGTGGATGAACACCAGGTCCAGATCCGAGCCGTGCCCCAACTCCAGGCCGCCGACCTTGCCATAACCAATGATGATGAAACCTGGGTCGCACAGGCTGCCGTCGCTGCGCTTGGGCTGGCCGTGGCGGGCCACGGTCTGGCGCCAGGCCAGGGCCAGTACCTGGTCGAGGATGGCTTCGGCCAGCCAGGTCAGGTAGTCGCTGACTTTCATCAACGGCAGGTTGCCGCTGATTTCCGAGGCGGCCACGCGCAGGCTGTGGGCCAGCTTGAAGTGGCGCAGCGCTTCCATCTGCTGCTCCAGGTCATCCTCGGGGATGCGCGTCAGGCGTTCACGCAACTCGCTGGCCAGCTCTGGGGCCAAGGGCGGGCTGAACAAGCGGCCTTCGTTAAGCAGTTCGTCGAGCAGCAACGGGTACAGCGCAATCTGTTCGGCAATCCACGGGCTGGCCGCGCACAAGGTCAGCAGACGGCGCAGGGCACCCGGGTTTTCGGTCAGCAGCACCAGGTAAGCCGAACGCCGCGCCACGGCTTCAACCAGCGGCAGCACACGTTCCAGCACCAGGTCAGGGTTGTCGTGCTCGACCGCCTGGGCCAGCAAACGTGGAATAAAGGCGTCCAGCCGCTCACGGCCAATGCGCTGCATCGACCGCAACTGCGGGCTGGAGCGCAGCCCCGCCAAACGCCGCAAGGCTTCAACAGGCTCCTTGAAGCCAGCCTCTTCCAGCTGCCGGCCAGCGGCTTCTTCATCCTGCGCCTGTTCCCACAGTGGCGACCATTCGCCCCCTACCACCAGTTCGCCTTCACCGTCTTCATCATCCGGGTCGGCGATCACCTGGCGGAAGTGCCAGTCGATACGGCCACGCCAGTAGGTCAACTGGTCGTGGAAGCTCTGCCAGTCGGCAAAACCGAGCATGTAGGCCACCCGCGCCTGGTCGGTCTCGCCCTCTGGCAACATTTGCGTCTGGCGGTCGGCAATGGCCTGGATGGCGTGCTCGGTATAACGCAGGAACTCATAACCCTCGCGCAGCTCGGCAACCACCGCCGGCGGCAGGTAACCCTGGCCTTCGAGGGTGGCCAGCACCTTGAGCAACGGCCGTTGCTGCAAGCTCAGGTCGCGCCCGCCGTGGATCAGCTGGAAAGCCTGGGCGATGAACTCAACCTCGCGGATACCACCGGCACCCAGCTTGATGTTGTCGGCCATGCCCTTGCGCCGCACTTCCTGCTGGATCAACTGCTTCATGGTGCGCAGGGCTTCGATCGCGGAAAAGTCCAGGTAACGGCGGTACACGAACGGGCGCAGCATCTCCTGCAGTTGCGCGCCGGCAGCCTGGTCGCCGGCCACCACCCGCGCCTTGATCATCGCGTAACGTTCCCAGTCGCGCCCCTGGTCCTGGTAGTACTGCTCCAGGGCATTGAAGCTGAGCACCAGCGCGCCGGCCGAACCATAGGGGCGCAGGCGCATGTCGACGCGGAACACGAAGCCGTCGACGGTCACCGGGTCCAGCGCCTTGATCAGCCGCTGGCCCAAGCGGGTGAAGAATTCCTGGTTTTCCAGCGAGCGCTTCACCCCTTCGGTTTCGCCGCCTTCGGGGAAGCCGAAGATCAGGTCGATGTCCGACGACAGGTTCAGCTCCACCGCCCCCAGCTTGCCCATGCCCAGCACCACCATGTGCTGCGGCTGGCCGCTGCGGTTGCCGATGGGCGTGCCGAACTGCTGGCAATGGCGCGGATACAGCCATTGGTAGGCTTCGTCGATGGCGGCATCGGCCAGGTCCGACAGGTCGCGGCACGTCTCGCTCAGTTCGGCCTGGCGGGTGATGTCGCGCCAGATAATGCGCAACTGCTGGCGGTTGCGCTCGCGGCGCAGGTTGCGCGCCAGCTCATCGTCGCTTTGCGCCGCCTGGGCGGCCGCAGCGATGTGCCCGCGCAGCTCACCCGGTGCATAACGGCGCTCTAGCTCGCCACTGGTCAGCAGGCCGAACAGCATGGCCGGCTCGCGCTGGGCCAGGCCAAGGACAAAATCGCTGGCCGCGGCCACCTGGTCGAATTGCTGCCGGTGCAGCGGGCTCCAGGCATTCAGGTCGAGCTCGGGGTGAGCCGCTAGCGCATCGCGGAGGAATTGCTGGTTGCGAGCGACCAGTGGCTGAAGGATGGCGGGCAGATCGGACGGCAAAGGCAGGCGCATGGTCTATCCTTGATCGGCGTGAAATAGAGGGGAAAAAGCGGCCAAGGGGAAGCCGGACCACGGTTGGACTGTCGTACAAAAGTTGGAAATAGCTGAAAAAAACGAAAACCTGGCAAAAATCATCAAGAACCACCCGTTCGCGACACAATGCCAACCAACATGAACGTTTTTCCTCACAAGCCAAGGTGCGACCAAACGTCGCACAAATGTAGTTTTACTACTACTCGTGTCGTGTAAAAGCATGAAATGCGAAAGCAAATGTAGTAAAACTACAACGCGCCGGAAGACACCCCGGTAATCCAAGAATTCACGACGTCTGCCCATAAGGCCAGTCGCAACTTCAGGCAATCGATTCTGGTTGCCTTTCCGCCCTGGAGCAAGCCATGCAAGACCTCGATCCAATCGAAACCCAGGAATGGCTGGATGCCCTGGAGTCGGTCCTCGACAAAGAAGGCGAAGACCGCGCTCATTACCTGATGACCCGTATGGGCGAGCTGGCCACCCGTAGTGGCTCCCAGCTGCCGTATGCGATCACCACGCCATACCGCAACACCATCCCTGTCACCCACGAAGCACGCATGCCTGGCGACCTGTTCATGGAACGCCGCATTCGCTCGATGGTGCGTTGGAACGCCCTGGCCATGGTCATGCGCACCAACCTGAAAGACTCGGACCTGGGCGGACACATATCCAGCTTCGCCTCCAGTGCCACCCTGTACGACATCGGCTTCAACTACTTCTTCCAGGCCCCGACCGAAGAACACGGCGGCGACCTGATCTTCTTCCAGGGCCACGCCTCCCCAGGCATCTACGCCCGCGCCTTCATGGAAGGCCGCATCAACGAAGACCAGATGAACAACTTCCGTCAGGAAGTGGACGGCAATGGCCTGTCTTCGTACCCGCACCCATGGCTGATGCCTGACTTCTGGCAGTTCCCGACCGTATCGATGGGTCTGGGCCCGATCCAGGCCATCTACCAGGCCCGCTTCATGAAGTACCTGGAAGCGCGCGGCTACATCCCGGCCGGCAAGCAGAAAGTCTGGTGCTTCATGGGCGACGGCGAGTGTGACGAGCCGGAATCCCTGGGCGCAATCGCCCTGGCCGGCCGCGAGAAGCTGGACAACCTAATCTTCGTCATCAACTGCAACCTCCAGCGCCTCGACGGCCCGGTTCGCGGCAACGGCAAGATCATCCAGGAACTCGAAGGCGTTTTCCGTGGCGGTGGCTGGAACGTCAACAAGGTTGTCTGGGGCCGCTTCTGGGACCCACTGTTCGCCAAGGACACCGACGGTGCCCTGCAGCGCCGCATGGACGAAGTCATCGACGGCGAGTACCAGAACTACAAAGCCAAAGATGGCGCGTACGTTCGTGAAAACTTCTTCAACACCCCAGAACTCAAGGCCATGGTCGAAGACCTGTCCGACGACGAGATCTGGAAGCTCAACCGTGGTGGCCACGACCCGTACAAGGTCTACGCGGCGTACCACCAGGCGGTCAACCACAAAGACCAGCCTACCGTCATCCTGGCCAAGACCATCAAGGGTTACGGTACCGGTGCCGGCGAAGCCAAGAACACCGCGCACAACACCAAGAAGGTCGACGTCGACAGCCTGCGTCACTTCCGTGACCGCTTCGACATCCCGGTCAAGGATGCCGACCTCGAAAACCTGCCGTTCTTCAAGCCGGAAGAAGGTTCTGCCGAAGCCAAGTACCTGGCCGAGCGCCGTGCTGCCCTGGGCGGTTTCGTGCCACAGCGCCGTGCCAAGAGCTTCAGCGTACCGACCCCGCCACTGGAAACGCTGAAAGCGATCCTGGACGGCTCGGGCGACCGCGAAATCTCCACCACCATGGCCTTCGTGCGTATTCTGGCGCAGCTGGTCAAGGACAAGGAAATCGGCCAGCGCATCGTCCCGATCATCCCGGACGAAGCCCGTACCTTCGGTATGGAAGGCATGTTCCGCCAGCTGGGCATCTACTCGTCGGTCGGCCAGCTCTACGAGCCAGTCGACAAAGACCAGGTGATGTTCTACCGCGAAGACAAGAAGGGCCAGATCCTCGAGGAAGGCATCAACGAAGCCGGCGCCATGTCGTCGTTCATCGCTGCCGGTACCTCGTACAGCTGCCACAACCAGCCGATGCTGCCGTTCTACATCTTCTACTCGATGTTCGGCTTCCAGCGCATTGGCGACCTGGCCTGGGCCGCTGGCGACAGCCGCACCCGCGGCTTCCTGATCGGCGGTACCGCCGGCCGTACCACCCTGAACGGTGAAGGCCTGCAGCACGAAGACGGTCACAGCCACATGATGGCGGGCACCATCCCGAACTGCCGCACCTACGATCCAACCTACGGCTACGAGCTGGCGGTGATCATCCAGGACGGCATGAAGAAGATGACCGAAGAGCAACAGGACATCTTCTACTACATCACCGTGATGAACGAATCCTACCAGCAGCCAGCCATGCCGGCCGGTGTCGAGGAAGGCATCATCAAGGGCATGTACCTGCTGGAAGAAGACACCCGCGAAGCCGCGCACCACGTACAGCTGATGGGCTCCGGCACCATCCTGCGCGAAGTCCGCGAAGCGGCGAAGATCCTGCGTGAAGAGTTCAACGTCGGTGCCGACGTGTGGAGCGTCACCAGCTTCAACGAACTGCGCCGCGACGGCCTGGCCGTGGAACGCGCCAACCGTCTGAAGCCTGGCCAGAAGCCACAGCAGACCTATGTCGAGCAGTGCCTGAACGGTCGCAAAGGCCCGGTCATCGCTTCTACCGACTACATGAAGCTGTTCGCTGAACAGATTCGCCAGTGGGTGCCGAGCAAAGAGTTCAAGGTCCTGGGTACCGACGGTTACGGTCGCAGCGACAGCCGCAAGAAGCTGCGTCACTTCTTCGAAGTCGACCGCCACTTCGTGGTGCTGGCTGCCCTGGAAGCCCTGGCTGACCGTGGCGAGATCGAACCCAAGGTTGTTGCAGACGCTATCGTCAAGTTCGGTATCGACCCGGACAAGCGCAACCCACTGGACTGCTGAGGAGTATTTTTAAGTGAGCGAACTCATTCGCGTACCTGACATCGGCAGCGGTGAAGGTGAAATCATCGAGCTGTTCGTCAAGGTCGGTGACCGTATCGAGGCTGACCAGAGCCTGCTGACCCTGGAGTCCGACAAGGCCTCCATGGAAATCCCGGCCCCCAAGGCCGGCGTCATCAAGGAACTGAAGGTCAAGCTGGGCGACCGCCTGAAAGAAGGCGACGAGTTGCTGGTTCTGGAAGCCGAGGGCGCCGCTGCTGCGGCCCCTGAGGCTCCAGCCGCTGCAGCTGCGGCCCCGGCTGCTGCCCCAGCGCCTGCTGCCGAAGCTGCCCCTGCGCCAGCCGCAGCCCCGGCTGCCGCCAGCGTGCAGGACATCCACGTGCCGGACATCGGCTCGTCGGGCAAGGCCAAGATCATCGAAGTGCTGGTCAAGGTCGGCGACACCGTCGAAGCCGACCAGTCGCTGATTACCCTGGAGTCCGACAAGGCCTCCATGGAAATCCCGTCGCCAGCTGCTGGCGTGGTCGAAGAAGTGCTGTGCAAGCTGGAAGACGAAGTCGGCACTGGCGACCTGATCTTCAAACTGAAGGTCGCTGGCGCAGCCCCGGCTGCCGCTCCGGCCCCTGCTGCCCCGGCGCCAGCCAAGGCTGAGGCTGCTCCGGCTGCCGCCCCGGCACCGGCTGCTACCGCACCGGCCGCTGGCAGCAACGCCAAGGTTCACGCAGGCCCAGCCGTTCGTCAGCTGGCCCGTGAATTTGGTGTCGACCTGGGCGCTGTTGCCGCCACCGGTCCGCACGGCCGCATTCTGAAAGAAGACGTGCAGGTTTACGTCAAAGCGATGATGCAGAAGGCCAAGGAAGCTCCGGCAGCAGCCGGTGCAACCGGCGGTGCCGGCATCCCGCCGATCCCTGCCGTGGACTTCAGCAAGTTCGGTGAAGTGGAAGAAGTGGCCCTGACCCGCCTGATGCAGGTCGGTGCTGCCAACCTGCACCGCAGCTGGCTGAACGTGCCGCACGTGACCCAGTTCGACTCCGCCGACATCACCGAGCTGGAAGCCTTCCGCGTTGCGCAGAAGGCCGTGGCCGAGAAGGCTGGCGTGAAGCTGACCGTGCTGCCACTGCTGCTCAAGGCCTGTGCTTTCCTGCTCAAGGAACTGCCAGACTTCAACAGCTCGCTGGCACCAAGCGGCAAGGCCATCATCCGCAAGAAGTACGTGCACATCGGCTTTGCCGTGGACACCCCGGACGGTCTGCTGGTCCCTGTGATCAAGAACGTCGACCAGAAGAGCCTGCTGCAACTGGCTGCCGAAGCGGCTGCGCTGGCCGAAAAAGCCCGCACCAAGAAGCTGTCGGCCGACGAGATGCAAGGCGCCTGCTTCACCATCTCCAGCCTCGGCCACATTGGCGGCACCGGCTTCACGCCGATCGTCAACGCGCCGGAAGTGGCTATCCTGGGCGTCTCCAAGGCGACCATGCAGCCAGTGTGGGATGGCAAGGCCTTCCAGCCTAAGCTGATGCTGCCACTGTCGCTGTCCTACGATCACCGTGTGATCAACGGCGCAGCCGCCGCGCGCTTCACCAAGCGCCTGGGCGACGTGCTGGGCGATATCCGCACCATGCTGCTGTAAGGCGGCCCGCTGCCCCTCCTTGCGAGGGGCAGTACCCTTTTCGAGCTGCCACGCTCGTACCTCAACCCCGTCGATTGGCGGGGCTTTTTTTTTGCCTGACACAAGGCACATTAGGGCTGCGTAGCAGCCCTAAAATCTCCAGCCAAACTACAGAATCAGCCCTGACAGCCGATAACCTGTACACAGCATCACGCATGGCCGCTTGCCAGCCCTCGGGACATGATGCAACCTTGCCGAATCTGCCGCCGCCGCAAGGCCGCGTTCCCTCTTCAAGCGAGTCTTCGATGAAAAGCCAACCCGATGCCGCCAGCCGTGTGGCGGCCGAGGTCGTCACGCCGTTACCCGTGCCCTCGCGGCTCGGCATGCTGCGTTTCGAACGGCTCAACGAAGCCACCTGGGCCATGCTCTACCTGGACCCGGCCTGCGAGCGCCAGTTTGGCCTGCACGCCGGCGACCTGTGTGCCTTGGTAGACGCACCCTACGCCAGCCTGATGGAACCCGAAGTTCGCTACCGGTTGCACGACGAGGTCCAACTGCAACTGGCCCAGCGCGGGTACTACCGCGTGCGCTACACCCTGCACACGCCCAGCGCCTCGCTGCGCCTGCTGGAGGTGGGTGAAACCTACAAGCAGCATAACCGCCAGCTGTTGCGCGGCTACCTGAGCGTGCTCGATGACCTGCTGGACGATACCGGCGAAGCCGACGCCAACGACCTGGAATCACGCAACAACCGCCTGCAGCTGGCCCTGCAACTGAACCAACGCGCCCAGCAAGAGCAGCTGGAACACCTGGAGCGCGTGCACGGCCAGCAGGACCTGATCCTGCGCCTGGCTCGCCAGCGCTACAGTGCCGGGAACTCGCTGCTGGAAGCTGCCCAGCTGATTACCCGCAGCGCCTGCGAAATCTACAAGGTCGACAGCGCCAGCATCTGGCACCTGGACGACCAGCGTCTGGAACCGATCACCGCCTGGTACCGCGATGCACAAGAGCATCGCCAGCCCGAAGCCATCGATGCCAGCCGTTTCCCCGACTACCTCGACGCGCTGCACGCCAGCCGTGCCATCGACGCCCACAACGCCGGCCACGACCCACGTACCCGCGCCCTGGCGCAAAGCCTGTGCCCGGAAAACAAGGCCATGCTCGACGCCAGTATCCGTGTCGATGGCCAGGTCGTCGGCGTGCTGTGCCTGGAGCAGACCGGCCAGCCACGGGCCTGGCAATCGGACGAGATAGCCTTTGCAGGTGAGCTGGCCGACCAGTTCGCCCAAGTCATCACCAACCACAACCGGCGCACTGCGGCCAGCGCATTGCACCTGTTCCAGCGTGCCGTCGAGCAAAGCGCCAGCGCCTTTTTGCTGGTGAACCGCGATGGCCGTGTGGAGTACGTCAACCCGAGTTTCACCGCCATCACCCAGTACAGCACCGAAGAAGTGCAAGGCCGCCACCTGGGTGAGCTGCCGGCATTGGAGAACCTCAGCGAATTGCTGTTCGACTCGCCGTCGAGCCTGGCCATGGGCAACAGCTGGCAGGGCGAATTCAGGAGCCGGCGCAAGAACCTGGAGCCCTACTGGGGCCAGTTGTCGATTTCCAAGGTGTACGGCGATAACCGTGAGCTGACCCACTACATCGGCATCTACGAAGACGTCACCCAGACCAAGCTGGCCCAGCAGCGCATCGAGCGACTGGCCTACACCGACAACCTGACCAACCTGGGCAACCGCCCGGCGTTCATCCGCAGCCTGGACGAGTGCTTTGCCCGCGATGGCGAAAGCGCGATGTGCCTGCTGCTGGTGGACATCGACAACTTCAAGCGCATCAACGACAGCCTTGGCCACCAGACCGGCGACAAGCTGCTGATCAGCCTGGCCCGCCGCCTGCGCAACAGCTTGCACACCGGCGGTATCCTGGCGCGCTTTGCCAGTAACGAGTTCGCGGTATTGCTTGACGACACCAGCCTGGAAGATGGCCAGGGCGTTGCCCAGCAATTGCTGCGCACCCTCGACAAGCCGATGTTCGTCGACAACCAGTTGATCAACGTCACGGCCTCGGTGGGCCTGGCCTACGCACCGCTGCACGGCGCTGACCCGGCCAGCCTGATGAAAAACGCCGGCTTGGCGTTGCACAAGGCCAAGGCCAACGGCAAGCATCAGGTGCAGGTGTTTACCGAAGTGCTCAATGCCGAAGCCAGCTACAAGCTGTTCGTCGAGAACAACCTGCGCCGTGCCCTGACCCAGAACGAGCTGGAAGTGTTCTACCAGCCCAAGATCTGCCTGCGTAGCGGTCGCCTGCTGGGGCTGGAAGCGCTGTTGCGCTGGAACCACCCCGAGCGCGGCATGATCCGCCCGGATCAGTTCATCAGCGTGGCAGAAGAAACCGGCCTGATCATTCCCATTGGCAAATGGGTGATACGCCAGTCATGCAGCATGAGCCAGCAACTGCGCGAGGCCGGCTTGGGCAACCTGCACGTAGCGATCAACCTGTCGCCCAAGCAGTTTTCCGACCCCGACCTGGTAGCCTCTATCAGCACCATCCTCAAGGAAGAAGCCTTGCCACCGCACCTGCTGGAGCTGGAGCTGACCGAAGGCCTCCTGCTGGAAGCCACCGAAGACACCCACCGCCAGCTGGACGAGCTGAAGGCCTTGGGCCTGACCCTGGCCATGGACGACTTCGGTACCGGTTACTCGTCGCTGAGCTACCTGAAGAAGTTTCCGATCGACATTCTCAAGATCGACCGCAGCTTCATCAATGAGATCCCCGACAACCAGGACGACATGGAAATTACCTCGGCGGTGGTGGCCATGGCGCACAACCTAAAGCTGAAGGTAGTGGCCGAAGGGATCGAGACGCCGGAGCAGCTGGCGTTTCTGCGCAGGCACCGTTGCGACGTGGGCCAGGGTTACCTGTTTGACCGGCCAATTCCGGGGCGGGAGCTGGCTGAGCGGCTGAAGCGATACCCGCGTGGCCCTGTGGCCTGACAGCGGCGCCATCCTCGGGCACTATAGAAGCCATTCGGGTCCCTTCGCGGGCATGCCCGCGAAGGCCCCAACACCTATCCAACTGAAAAAACACAGAGGAACGGCCATGGTCCTGCGTTCGGAAATCCTGGTGAACAAAAACGTCATGCCAACTGCGGAACAGGCGCTGCCTGGCCGCGAAACGCCAATGGCCCTGCCCGAGTTCCACTACGTGTTCGAAGGCACCCCGCTGCTCGGCCCGTTCTTCGAAGGCGCCATCGACTTCGCCATCTTCGGCCTGGGTTGCTTCTGGGGCGCCGAGCGCCGCTTCTGGCAGCGCGAGGGCGTGGTCAGCACTGTGGTCGGCTACGCCGGCGGCTTCACCCCAAACCCTACCTACGAAGAAGTCTGCTCGGGCCTGACCGGCCACACCGAAGTGGTGCTGGTGGTGTTCGACAAGGACAAAGTCAGCTACCGCGAGCTGCTGGCGATGTTCTGGGAGCTGCACAACCCCACCCAGGGCATGCGCCAGGGCAATGACGTCGGCACCCAGTACCGCTCGGCCATCTACTGCACCAGCCCGGAACAGCTGGAACAGGCCAAGGCCAGCCGCGACGCCTTCCAGGCTGAACTGAGCAAGGCCGGCTTTGGTGAAATCACCACTGAAATCGACCAGGCGCCGACCGTGTACTTTGCCGAGGCCTACCACCAGCAGTACCTGGCCAAGAACCCGGACGGCTACTGCGGCATCGGCGGCACCGGTGTCTGCCTGCCACCCAGCCTGCAGGGCAATTGAAGCATGAGCACGATGACCCTGTTCCACTCGCCGTTGTCGCCTTTCGTGCGCAAGGTCATGGTGGTGTTGCATGAGACCGGCCAATTCGAAAGGGTGCAGCTGCAGCCGGTGAACATCAGCCCGGTGAGCGGCGACCTGCAGCTCAACCAGGACAACCCGATCGGCAAGATCCCGGCCCTGCGCCTGGAAGACGGCACCGTGCTGCATGATAGCCGGGTGATCTGCGAGTACCTCGACCTGCAACACGTCGGCCTGCCGCTCTTGCCCCGCGAAGGCTCGGCGCGCTGGCGGCGCATGACGCTGGTGTCGCAGGCCGATGCGATCATGGATGCGGCGGTGTCGTCGCGCTATGAAAGCTTCCTGCGGCCCGAAAACAAACGCTGGGACGGCTGGTTGCAGGCGCAGGGCGACAAGATCCGCCGCAGCCTGGCCAACCTGGAGCATGAGCACCTGCCCGAGTTGATGTCCGGGTTCGACCTGGCAGCAATTGGCGTGGCGTGTGCGCTGGGGTATCTGGATTTGCGTCAGCCCGAGTTTGGCTGGCGTGAGCGCCAGCCAGGGTTGGCAGCGTGGTATGCCGAAGTGAGCCAGCGGCCATCGATGGTCGCCACTGCACCGGTGGCCTGACCGGCCCTATCGCGAGCTAGCTCACTCCTACATGGCCTGTGGCGCCCCTGTAGGAGCAAGCTAGCTCGCGATGGCCTCACCTCGGTACAACAGGAAACAACTGCCCAATCCGCTGGGCCAGCCACCGCCCAATTTCTCTATCCTCCCTCATGCCACCCTCCCCACCCGCGCCCAGTCCAGCCGCCGGGTCAGCACCATGAACACCCCCAGCAAGCCAAAACACAGCAGCGAGCCCATCAGCAGCGCATAATCCTCGGCGCTCAGCAGACCGTAGAGCAGCGCATACAACGCCGCCAACCCCGCCGCAAACCCAACCCCTCGCCCCAGGCTGCGCAACACATGGCTCAGGTAGAAGCCGATCAGCAGCACGCACGCCGAAGCCGACAGCCCATACGCCAGGCCAAACCCGATGTGCTCGGACAACGACAGCAACAATAGGTAGAAGAACGCCAGCGCTACGCCCACCAGGATGTACTGCACCGGGTGTACGCTCAGGTTTTTCAGCACTTCGAACAGGAAGAAGCCGGCAAAGGTCAGTGCAATGAACAACAGCGCGTATTTAATCGCCCGTTCGCTTTTCAGGTACTGGTCCACCGGGTCGACAAAGCTCACCCCGAAGCTGCGCTCACTGAAGTCGGTGCACTGCCCGGCAATGGCGCACTGGCGCAGGGCGTCTTCAAGGTTGGTGGCAAAGAACGATGTCTGCCAATGGGCGCTGAAGCCCTGGGGATCAATGTCGCGGCGGTTGGGCAGGTAGCTGCCGACGAAGCTTGGGTGAGGCCAGTTGGCGCGCATGTCCACGCTGCTGGTACGGCCCACCGGCACGATGTGCAACTGGCCAGTGCCTTGCAGCGCCAGATCGAAGCCGTAGCTGAATTCCCGCGCCTGCAGGCCGTCCAGCGCTGGCAGGCTGGCATGCACGCCGCCGCGCATCCAGTCGAGCCGAGTACCGGCCTCGAACGGCACCTTTTGCTCATCCATGCTCAGTTCCAGGCCGTTCTCGATCCCGCGGATATCGCTGATGCCCACCACCAGGAACGGCTTGTCGAAGCGGTAATCGTCGAAGTCCTTGTCGATGCCCCAGCGCTCCGGAAGCTTGAAACGGCCGCTGATGCGGCCTTTGGCGTGGAACAGGCGGGCCTGGTAGATACCTCGGGCACGTAGTTCGGTGTCCACACCCAGGTCGGCGTCAAAGGTTTCCGGCAGGAAGTACAGGTGGCCGGCAACAGTGCTGGTTTCCTGAGTACGCTCGCCATCCTTTTCGATCCAGCGGCGCTGGTACTTGCGGTACGGCACCACCAGCAGGGGGCCGCTGAGCTGCTGGTCGAAGCTGGCACTTTGCGCGATGTCGCGCAGTACGTCGTCGCGCAGGGCCTGGCGCTCATCGATCAGGCCGTTGATCAGCAGCAACGGGATGAGCAGCAGCAATATGAGCACGGCTATCAGGCCGAGTTTGTATCCGAGGGTCTTGGTCATGGGGCCTCCTGTGGCAGTGGGCGCAGTGTCTGCGCCTTGCGTGGAGGCCTTGGGGAGACTGTGTGGAGATTGTGTGTTATTGGGCCGCAGCTACCTCAACTGATACGCCGCACCGGCAACCACAACCGTACCCGCACGCCGCCATCGACGTTATCCACCGCCAACGCCCCACCATGCAGCTGCATCACTTCAGCCACAAAGTTCAGCCCCAAGCCGGTGCTCTTGCGCCCACTTCCTGGCCGCGGCAGCGAGTAGAACCGTTCGCTGACCCGCCCGATGGCATACGCCGGTATCGCCTGCCCCTGGTTGAACAGGCTCAACGCCACCCGCTCGCCATCGCGGTCAAGGTCGAACAGCAGCGCCCCCCCTTCGGGGGTGAAGTCCAGCGCGTTATCCAGCAGGTTGGCCAGCGCCTGGCGCATCAGGAACGGATCACACAGCAAACGCAACCCGGCAGGCACCCGCTGACGCACGTGCAGACTGGCCCCATCGATGCGCGCTGCATGGGCCAACAACAACTCGTCCACCAACGCCGCCAGTGCCACCTGCTGCTCGTCTTCCAGCGCCTGCATCTGCTCGACCCGGGCCAGGTTGAGCAGGCGCTCGACCATCTGCTGCAAGCGTTCGCTCTCACGCTCGATATTGCCGGCAAACCGCGCGCGCTGGTCGGCCGGCATCTCGTCCTGCAACAGCTCGGACGCCCCGCGTATGGCCGCCAGCGGGCTTTTCAGCTCGTGGGTCAGGGTGTGCACGTAACGCTCGACATAGGCCTTGCCCTCCAGCTGCGTGCGCATGCGTTCCACGGCCTGGGCCAAATGCGCCAGCTCGCCGCCCTTGTAATGGGGCAACGCGGCGCGCTCGCCTTCACTGACAGCTTGGGCATAGCGGGCCAGCCGGCGCAGCGAGCGCGCCAGCCACCACGACAATGCTGCACCGATCAGCAGGCCCAGACCGATCAACCCCAGGCCCAAAGTGAGCAAGCGCTGTTCGGAGCGGTCGATGTACGGTTGCAGCGAGCTGTTGGGCTTGGCCACGGTAACCACGCCGATGATCTTGCCCTCATCCGTGATCGGTGCAGCCACATGCATCACCGAGGTGCTTTCATCGTTGGGGTCACTGCGGGTGGAGCGGGCACCGTACTCGCCACGCAGGGTCTTCAGCACGTCATTCCACTGCGAATAGTCCTTGCCCAGGGCCTCGCCGGTGGAGTCCAGTAGCACGATACCCTTGGCATCGGTGACATAGATGCGGTGGCTGACCTGGGTCTTGGCCAGGCCCCAGATTTGCGCGCCGGGGCTACGCGTGCCATAGGCCTTGAGCACTTCGGGCAGACGGCTTTGGTTCAGGGTCCCGGCCTTGACGTCATCACGCAGGATCTCGGCCAGCAGGTTGGCGGTGTCGACCAGTGTTTCTTCAGAGGACTGGCGCACCACCGGGCGAATCTGTTCGCGCACGGTATTGAGCAAAAAGTAGCCCGCCAACCCGACGAACAGGAAGTACACCAGGAAAATCCGGATGCCCAGGCGCATCAGGCATGGTCCGGGCTGTAGCTGTAGCCGAGGCCGCGGTGGGTCTGGATCGGCTCGGCGTCGCCCGCTACCTGGCGCAGTTTCGCGCGTAGGCTCTTGATATGGCTGTCGACGGTTCGCTCGTAGCCCACATCGGAGGCCACGCCCAAGGCGTCGAGCAACTGTTCGCGGCTGAACACCCGCTGCGGTTGTTCCAGCAGGGATTGCAGCAGACGGAACTCATGGCGGGTCAGGGTGAGTGGCTGGCCACGGTACGTGATCTGCATGCGCAGGGTGTCGAGCTGGAACAGCGCGGTATCGGTGGCAGGCTCGGCCCGAGGCGCCATGCGCTTGAGGATCGCGCGTACCCGTGCGGCCACTTCGCGCGGGCTGAAGGGTTTGACCACGTAGTCGTCGGCACCGATTTCCAGGCCTACCACCCGGTCGATTTCACCGTCGCGGGCACTGAGGAACATCACCGGCACCTCGGTGAAACGGCGCAACTGGCGGCAGGTTTCGAAGCCACTGATGTCGGGCAGGCCGATGTCGAGGATGATCAGGTCGGCCGGGCGCTGGCGTTGCTGGTCGAGGGCGGCGCTGCCCAAGGTCACCCATTCGGTGCTATGACCGTCTGCCTGAAGGGCATAGACCAAGGTGTCGGCGATGGCGGCTTCGTCTTCGACGATGAGGATATGGGGCATGGCGTCCGGCCTTGTTGAGGGCAGACTGCACTTTTAGCTCACTGGCCTCTTCGCGGGCAAGCCCGCTCCCACAGGTACTGTGCTGCCCTTCAGAGCAGCGCTAGTCCTGTGGGAGCGGGCGTGCCCGCGAAAGGGCCAGAACAGGCGGATCGAATCAGCAGCCAGGTTTGCCAGCAGTAAACTTCTTGGCGGGGTTCACGGCAGCCTTGAACTCGCGCAGCGCCTTGGAACCCACCAGCAGCGGGTAATTGAAGCTGCTGCGGTCCACCAGGTTCACCTCCACGGTGCGCTTCACGTCACCCAGGCACAGCTGCAGGTCCACCACCGGGCGCTTGGAGATTTCCGGCGCATCGCCTTCTTCCTCTTCATCGGCACGCCCTTTGATCTTGCTGATGCGCGATACCTTGTGCTCGTACACCTTGCCGTCCGAGTCTTTCGTGGCCAGGCGGAAACGCACCCATTCGTCGCCATCACGGGTGAACAGTTCGATGTCCTTGGCCGACAGCGAAGCAGTGAAAGCACCGGTGTCCATCTTGGCTTTAAGGGTTTCGCCCAGCTCGGGCAGGGTGATGTTCTCGTAACGGCCATAGATCGTAGGCTCGGCGGCCATTACCGGCAGTGCCAACAGCGACAACAGGGCAAGCAGAGGTTTCACAGGCAGGCTTCCTTGAGAGGGGTCAGTGCTTAGACTGCACGGGCAAGATAGGTTCGCTGTCACAAGGTTAACCAACATGTTGTGAAACATTTGTCCCTGCCGTCGGGCATTGGACATTTGGCGTAGGCCACGGCGCTGCTTATCATTGCCAACCGTTTATCTCCCACAACAAGAGTCTCCTTATGCGTCGCCTGCTGACCGGCATTCTCACTACCACCCTGCTGCTGCTCAATACCGTGGTGTTGATCTGCCCGCTGCTGGTCTTCGCCCTGCTCAAACTGGTGTTGCCGGGCCGTGGCCGCGACTATGCCTCGTGGGCGGTGATGTGGGTGGCCGAAACCTGGTCGGAAATCGACAAGGCCATCTTCGCCTTGTGCATTCCTACCCAATGGGACATTCGCGGCGTCGAGAACCTGCGCAAAGACACCTCGTACCTGGCCGTGAGCAACCACCAGACCTGGGTCGACATCCCCGCGCTGATCGAAAGCCTCAACCGCCGCACGCCATTCTTCAAGTTCTTCCTGAAGAAAGAGCTGATCTGGGTACCGCTGCTGGGCCTTGCCTGGTGGGGGCTGGATTACCCGTTCATGAAGCGCTACAGCAAGGCCTTTCTGGAGAAGCACCCGGAGCTCAAGGGCAAGGACCTGGAAATCACCAAGGCCGCCTGCGAGCTGTTCAAGCGCCAGCCGGTGACCGTGGTGAACTACCTGGAAGGCACCCGGTTTACCGAGGCCAAGCGGCTGGAACAGCAGTCGCCGTATCGCTACCTGCTCAAGCCCAAAGCGGGTGGCGTTGCGTTTGTGCTGGCGGCGTTGGGTGAGCAGCTGGATGCCTTGCTGGATGTGACCATCGTGTACCCCGGCAACAAGGCACCGGGGTTCTGGGATTTGCTCAATGGCAGCATTAGCCAGGTGATTATCGACATTCAGGTGCGTGAGCTGGACCCGGCGTTGTGGGCGGGGGATTACGAGAATGATCCTGAGTTTCGACAGACGGTGCAGGCCTGGGTGAATCAGCTTTGGGTAGAGAAGGACCAGCGGATCGAGCAACTGCGGGCGGAAATGGGCTGAGATCTCATCGCCTGACCCAGGCGGACGGATTTGGCGGTGCTGACCGTTGGCTTGCACTGAGCAGCGCGTCTGGTGGACTTCACCGAAACAGGCTGAGACCTGAAGCTGCTACTGATAAATCTGCCAGTTGTGCGTGGCCGCAGCGTGAACAAGACTGTCGCCTTTCTGTTTTTCGTGAGCCCAGGCCCAGTGTCGGTCATTCTGTTTGTTTATGGTCCTTATGGCCAACATGATTGCTCGACAGGCCAAACAGCTAAGTTGGGTTTCAACGGTGAGCGCTACGACCCGCTCACCCGCTCGTACGCACTGGGCCAAGGCTATCGCAACTATAGCCCGGCCTTGATGCGCTTCCAGAGCCCGGATGACCTCAGCCCGTTTGCACAAGGAGGGCTGAACGCCTATGCCTACTGCGTGAACGATCCCATCAATCTCTTAGACGCTACAGGGCATGCGCCCACCGCTGGGCAATTGCATGAGCGCATCAAGCAGATGGGGCTGAAGGTGCCTTCAGCCACCTCTCAAGTACACGGGCGTGCAAACGCATCGAAACGACAGAGTCTTCCGCGCCCCCTCTCAGCGTCAAGAGACGCCAAACCGAAAAAGACACTCCGCTTCAACGAAACCACAGAGACATTTTTCTACGAGGAAGAGCGGTCAAAATTCAAGGGCCAGCTCTACCAAGAGCGCAAGGCAATCATCAACTACATGGGAAGGGAATACAGGGTCTTTGAACTGTACCAGCGTGAATTGAACACGCTGCTGGCTCCCACTACCGAAGCCATGTTCAAACAATCCAAAAACCCCCGCGGGCATTTGGCGCTGATCACCTTTACCCAAAGCCAGTTAGATGATGCGCATGAGCGTCTCAGGCAGCTTAACAAGACGCTCAAAAGTATCCGTTTATAAGATAAGACGTGCGGCGGTTAACACCTCAATGGGTCAACGACTCATACCGACGGCATAACCGCAGGTGTCGGGGTAGTCCACAGGTTCCCCAGGTTCTGCAGCAACGACCCGGCAATCCCCTGCTGCCCCAGGTACTGCAGAATCAACGGCGCAAACTGCCCGATCATCCCGGTATCCATCCCCAGCGCTTTGAACGCAGTGTCCAGGTCGCTGCGGTTTTCCACGTTGCTGCCCAGCGCGTTGCTCAACGCCGACTGGCTTTCGCTGTTCTTGCCCAGTAACCCACCCAGCCCACTCAGCCCGCCCAGCGCATTGGCCCCGGCCAGCAGGTCCAGCCCCGGTACCGCCTTGGTCAGTTGGCCATAGTCCTCGCTGCTCAGGTTATTGCGCGCCAGCCCCAGCATCGCCCCTGCCCCACCCACGGCCTGTTCGGGAGTGATCTTGAGTTCGCTGCCCAGGGTGTTGAGCAAATTGGCCTGCGTCTCGGGCGCCTGCACCTGGCCTTGCTGATTCTGATGCTGGTTCTGCATGGCCGACACGGCGTTGGCAGCGTCGCTGAGGTTGAAGGCGAACACCGGGCTTGCGGCCAGGGTCATCAGGGTTGCCAGGGTAAATGCTTTCATCATCGGAAGAGGATCTCGTGGGCCGGGATGGCCTGTGAATCGAGCTATTTGACTCGTATTTTTGAAGTTTGTTCCCAGTCAACGGTCAAGACACAGAAACGGTGCCAAACCGACAAGAGGTCGATCATGAACTAGTAATTTTGCCAGTTGCGTAACAGCCAATGACACTCAAAACTGATTACCTGAGCCCAATCTCCGCATCACCGCTAAAAAAGGAATAACAAATGACAATCAATACCAAGCTTTCAATATTCTATCAAGCCAGAAATTTCCATACTATCATTAATGATGAGGACCACACGTCAATTTTCCAAGGCGATAGCAGGCCAATAGCGGAGCGCACTTCGAACGCCACAGATAACAACATATCGTTTTTTTCATTAGACACCTTGGGCACACCCGTAAACATCACCGGCAACGAGGGAACTTTAGAAAAGGTATTTTCTCCTTATGGATACACCGCTAAAAAACACCAAGAAAGCACTCTTATTGGTTTCGCAGGCGAACCTCTGATAATCACAGAAAAATATTTACTTGGCAGCTATCGATTATACAGTCCCGTTTTGATGCGTTTTCTTTCTCCCGACAGCCTCAGCCCGTTCGCTAAAGGTGGAGTCAACGCATTCTGCTACTGTGGAAACGATCCCATAAACTACTCAGATGCTTCAGGTTATTTTCGCATTCGTAGCTTCCTAGGGCATACATTCCGCCCCAAACTTCCAAAACTAACCTTTCCACAGAGCGACAACATAGCACCTCCGTCATATCAAGAAGCGATCAAGCCTATAGACAACTTTAAACCCCCAACTTACAAACAGGCACTGGCAATGTTCCCCGATGAGAGGTCTAATATAATCAGCACAGCTTCAAATTTATCTACGGAAAAATTTCAACCGCTCGTCAACCAGTACGAGTCTTATATAAAGCAACAGCAGGTAAAACAAAGCTTTGCAACTAATCAAGCCGCGGACCATTTTCGCAAGATGAACCGGTTAACCCACGGATCAGATTCATGGCTTTTTTACAATGTCGCGCGACAAAGAGAAATGGACAAAATTTGGCACTACGAACAAAAAATAGCAATCATCAAGAGTGAGAAACAAACACTTCAAGACTATCTAGCTACCCTTAGAGACCGCTAACTCAAATTTGCCAGCGCCACAGCAAATTGCATTGCAGTCGATCAACTGGCTTGACTCTTCGCTAGCAAGCCCGCTCCAACACATGTGGCGAAAGGCTGGGGCTTGCTATTGGACAACAGCCATGAAAAAGCCCCTCGAATTGAGGGGCCTTTCTTGTTGGACGTTTATTACGCAGCACCCCACATCTTGTGCGGGTCAATCACAAACTTCTTCGGCACCCCCGCATCAAACTCACCGTATCCTTCCGGCGCCTGGTCCAGGTTGATCACCTGCACGCCCACCACCTCGGCGATGTTGATCCGGTCCCACATGATCGCCTGCATCAGCTGGCGGTTGTACTTCATGGTCGGAGTCTGACCGGTGTGGAAGCTGTGGGATTTCGCCCAGCCCAGGCCAAAGCGAATGCTCAGCGCGCCGATCTTGGCAGCAGCATCCACAGCGCCCGGGTCTTCGGTCACGTACAGGCCCGGAATACCAATACTGCCGGCCACGCGGGTAACCTGCATCAGCGAGTTCAGCACGGTAGCAGGGGCTTCGTGCTTGGCGCCCTCGTGGCCATGGCCACGGGCCTCGAAGCCAACGGCGTCGACGGCGCAGTCCACTTCCGGCTCGCCGAGAATATCGACGATCTGCTCATGCAGCGGGGTGTCCATGGACAGGTCGACCACTTCAAAGCCCTGCGACTTGGCGTGGGCCAGGCGGGCCGGGTTCAGGTCGCCGACGATGACGCAGGCGGCGCCCAGCAGGCGAGCCGAAGCAGCGGCAGCCAGGCCGACCGGGCCAGCGCCCGCGACGTAAACGGTGCTGCCTGGGCCTACGCCGGCAGTCACGGCACCGTGGTAGCCGGTAGGCAGGATGTCGGACAGGCAGGTCAGGTCACGGATCTTTTCCATGGCCTTGTCGCGCTCGGGCAGTTTCAGCAGGTTGAAGTCGGCGTATGGCACCAGCACGTACTCGGCCTGGCCACCGGTCCAGTCGCCCATGTCGACGTAGCCGTAGGCACCGCCAGCGCGGGCCGGGTTGACGGTGAGGCACACGCCGGTGTGCATCTCTTTGCAGGAACGGCAGCGGCCGCAGGCGACGTTGAACGGTACCGACACCAAGTCGCCGATCTGCATGCGTTCGACGTCGCTGCCCTTCTCAACGATTTCACCGGTGATTTCGTGGCCCAGGACCAGGCCGACCTGGGCAGTGGTGCGGCCACGGACCATGTGCTGGTCAGAGCCGCAGATGTTGGTGGAGACCACCTTCAGGATTACGCCGTGCTCGATCTTCTTGCCGCGCGGGTCCTGCATTTTCGGGTAGTCGATCTTCTGCACCTCGACCTTGCCGGCGCCGAGATATACCACTCCACGATTGCCAGACATGCTCTTACCTCGCTTGATTTGTATTTATGCAGCGGTGGTTGAACGCGCCGCCATCCATGGGCGGCATGTGTTTCTGGAATGCAGGGAATTGTGGGCCGGATACGGCGGGATGCACTGACTGGGAGCGACAGGGAGATGCCTTTTAGCGGCAGGGGTGTCGCTGGAGGATATGGAGGAAAGTAACACAGGTGGTGACCTGCACCGGCCTCTTCGCGGGCTTGCCCGCGAAGAGGCCGGTGCAGGTGCTAGAGAACGACCGTCCGGTTGGCGTTCAGGAACACCCGCCGCTCGATGTGATAACCCACGGCCCGCGCCAGCGTCAGGCACTCGATATCACGCCCTTTGGCAATCAGGTCTTCCGGGTAATGGCTGTGGTCCACCACCTCCACGCCCTGGGCAATGATCGGCCCTTCATCCAGGTCGTTGTTGATGTAGTGCGCCGTGGCACCCACCATCTTCACGCCCTTGTTATACGCCTGGTGATAAGGCTTGGCGCCTTTGAACCCTGGCAGCAACGAGTGGTGAATGTTGATCGCCCAGCCATCCAGGCGCCTGCACAACTCGGGCGACAGCACCTGCATGTAGCGAGCGAGGATAACCAGCTCTGCGCCAGTCTCCTCGATCACCTGCAGCACCTTGCGCTCTTGCCCAGGCTTGTCCTTGGGGTCGAGCGCAAAGTGGTAGTAGGGAATCTTGTGCCAATGCGCCAGTGGCTCGAGATCAGGGTGGTTGGACACCACCGCAACCACATCCATGCCCAGCTGGCCGATGCGCTGGCGATACAGCAGGTCGTTCAGGCAGTGATCGGCCTTGGACACCATGATCACCACCTTCGGGCGGTGATTCGGTGCGGTCAGCTCGAACGCCATGCCGAACGCTTCGCTGCGCTCGGCAAGGCCGACCCGGAAGCCGGCCTCGTCGAAATCATCCGGCTGGCGGAACTCCACGCGAATGAAGAAGCGCCCCGACTGCCGGTCATCGAAGGAGTGGTGCTCCGTCACGTAGCAGCGCTGCTCGAAGAGGTAACGCGTCACCACGTCGACGGTGCCGAGCATGCTCGGGCAGTCGGCGGTGAGAATCCAGGTATCCGGTGCCCGACTCATGTTCTGCGCTCCTTAGGCTTCGATGCTCAGGCCGTACTCGGCCGAAGCGTCCTGCAGCCACAGCCACCAGTAGTCGGCGAAGCTGCGGCGAATCACCAGTTCCCAGGTGTCTTCGGCGGTGCGGCGGATCACCAGTTGCGACTTGGCGAACACGGTGCCCACAGCCTTGCCCACCGGGAAGTTGTTCGGGTGAACATCATAGCTGGTGGATTTCATCAGCACTTCACGCACGTTGGGGCCGCGCAGTTCCAGCAGGCTTTGCCCGCCGCTCACGTTCACCACCTGGATGTGCTGGCCTTCAAGGGCTGCACGCAGCTTTTGTTCGACCGCCAGTTCCTGGCCACCGGGCACGATCAGCAGCCATTCATCCGGGCCGACCCATTGCAGCGACATGTCGTTGTTGGCGACCACGGTCAGGGCCACCGGCAGCTCCAGGCCCAGGGCCTTGTGCACGCCTGCGGCGAATTCCGGGTTGTGGCCATCGCCGCGAAGGGTGAGGTGGCCAAGGAACTTGCGTTCACGCAGGGTCACGCCTGCGTTCTTGCGGCCTTTGCCAACCAGGCTGGCCAGGTCGGCGTGGTGGAGGGGCGACTGGGCCTTGGCCTCGGCGCCGGGGTTTTGCTGGAAGACGTTGATAGCGCTCATTTCTTACCTGCCTTGAATTCTTGTTCGTCAGGGCAGCGCAGCACCGGTTTTTGGGCTGCGCCGCTATCCGGGGGCCTTTAGACGTTCTGCCGCTCACCCTTCGGATCGAAGAACACCGAAGACACGATCTCCGCCTCGATCACGCTGCCATCCGCCTGCGGCGAGTAAACGCGCTCGCCCATGCGCTTGAGGCCGCCTTTGACCACGCCCATGGCGAACGAGTAGCCCAGGGAGTTGGATGCGTAGCTGGAGGTCACGTGGCCAACCATGTCCATCGGGATCGGCTGTTTCGGGTCGAACACCAGCTGGGCGCCTTCCGGCAGCCACTTGGTCGGGTCGACCGGCTTCAGGCCTACCAGCTGCTTGCGGTTCTCGCGCACGCAGTCTTCACGGTTCATGCCACGCAGGCCGATCCACGAGAACGGCTTGTTGCGGCCCACGCACCAGCTCATGTTCAGGTCGTCCGGGGTCATCGAGCCGTCGGTGTCCTGGCCCACGATGATGAAGCCCTTCTCGGCACGCAGTACGTGCATGGTCTCGGTGCCATACGGGGTCAGGTTGTACTTCTTGCCTGCCTCGATGATCTTTTCCAGCACGCCCATGGCGTAGTTGGCCTGCACGTTCACTTCGTACGACAGCTCACCGGTGAACGAGATTCGGAACACACGGGCTGGCACGCCGCCCACGTTGCCCTCCTTCCAGGTCATGAACGGGAAGGCTTCCTTGTCCATGTCGATGTCGGTCAGCTCGCTCAGCAGCTTGCGGCTGTTGGGGCCGGACAGGGTCATGGTGGCCCAGTGGTCGGTGACCGAAGTGAAGTACACCTTCAGCTCTGGCCATTCGGTCTGGTGGTACAGCTCCATCCACTGCAGCACGCGGGCGGCGCCGCCGGTGGTGGTGGTCATGATGAAGTGGTTGTCGCCAACGCAGGCGGTTACGCCATCGTCGAAGACCATGCCGTCTTCCTTGCACATCAGGCCGTAGCGGGCCTTGCCCACGTCGAGCTTGGTCCAGGCGTTGGTGTAGATGCGGTTGAGGAACTCGCGCGCGTCCGGGCCCTGGATGTCGATCTTGCCCAGGGTGGAGGCGTCCAGCAGGCCCACGCTGTCGCGCACGGCCTTGCATTCGCGGGCCACGGCGGCATGGATGTCTTCACCGGCTTTCGGGAAGTACCACGGACGCTTCCACTGGCCGACGTCTTCGAACTCGGCGCCGTTCTTCACATGCCAGGCATGCAGGGCGGTGAAGCGAACGGGCTCGAACAGGTGGCCACAGTGACGGCCCGCTACGGCGCCGAAGGTAACCGGCGTGTAGTTGGGGCGGAACATGGTGGTGCCCATTTCCGGGATGGTGATGCCGATCGAACGGGCGGCGATGGCCAGGCCGTTGATGTTGCCCAGTTTGCCCTGGTCGGTACCGAAGCCCAGCGCGGTGTAGCGTTTGACGTGCTCGACCGACTCGAAGCCTTCACGGGTGGCCAGTTCGATACCGGCGGCGGTCACGTCGTTCTGTTGGTCGACGAACTGCTTCGGCCCCTTGGTGCCTTTGTCGTGCGGCACCAGGAACAGCGCCACGGTGGCCTCTTCCTTGCGTGCAACGGTTTTTGGCAGGGTGCCGACGGTTGCCTTGAAGCCTGCTTCGGTGGCTGCGCGTACGCCGCCTTCGAAACCATCGGCAATCACGTCGCCAAGGGCGTACACGCCATTGATCCCACCCACGCACTCGCGTTTCTGCGGCGCATCGCCCGGCACGAAGCCGAGGATATCGTCACGCCATACCGGGCGACCGCCCAGGTGCGAGGCCAAGTGAACGATCGGGCTGTAGCCACCGGAGCTTGCAATCAGGTCGCACTCAAGGGTTTCGCCTGGGCTGGTGACTTTGTGCGCCTGCACATCGATGGCGGCGACGCGGGCGCCAGTGACGTGCTTGCTGCCTTTGGCTTCGACCACAGCGCTGGAGGTAAGGATGCGAATGCCTTTGGCACGTGCCTCTTCAACCAGCGAACCACGTGGGTTGTGGCGGGCGTCGGCAATGGCGACCACTTGCAGGCCGGCGTCGTGCCAGTCCAGCGCGGCGCGATAGGCGTGGTCGTTGTTGGTCGACAGCACCAGCTTGCGGCCCGGGGCCACGCCGTAGCGGCGAACGTAGGTAGAAACAGCACCGGCCAGCATGTTGCCCGGCACGTCGTTGTTGCCGTACACCAGCGGGCGCTCGTGGGCGCCGGCAGCCAGTACCACGCGTTTAGCGCGTACACGGTGCACACGGTGGCGTACCTGGCCGATCGGGGCGCGGTCGCCGAGGTGGTCGGTGAGGCGCTCGTGAATGGTCAGGAAGTTATGGTCGTGGTAGCCGTTGACCGTGGCGCGTGGCAGCAGGGTCACTTCCGGCAGGCCTTCCAGCTCTTTGACCACAGCGCTGACCCAATCGGCAGCAGGCTTGCCGTCGAGGGTTTCGCGGGTGTCGAGCAGGCTGCCGCCGAACTCTTCTTGCTCGTCGGCCAGGATCACACGGGCACCGCTACGCGCAGCCGCCAGTGCAGCGGCCAGGCCAGCAGGGCCGGCACCCACGATCAGCACGTCGCAGTGCTGGTTCATGTAGTCGTAGCTGTCCGGGTCGTTCTGCAGCGGCGCTCGGCCAAGGCCGGCTGCCTTGCGGATGTACTTCTCGTACGTCATCCAGAACGATTTCGGGTACATGAAGGTTTTGTAGTAGAAGCCCGGCGGCATCATGCTGCCGCCCACCTTGCCCAGGATGCCCATGACGTCGTTGTTGACGTTCGGCCAGCCGTTGGTGCTGGTGGCAACAAGGCCTGCGTACAGCGCCTGCTGGGTGGCACGCACGTTCGGGATCTGGGTGGCTTCGCTGGAGCCGATCTGCAGGATGGCGTTCGGCTCTTCGGTACCCGAGGCGATGATGCCGCGTGGGCGCGAGTACTTGAAGCTGCGGCCAACGATGTCGACGCCGTTGGCCAGCAACGCGGCGGCCAGGCTATCACCGGCATAACCCTGGTAGGTCTTGCCGTTGAAGCTGAAGTTCAGGACCTTGCTGCGGTCGATACGGCCGCCGCTGGCGAGGCGATAGGTCTGGCTCATACTTTTTCCCCTTGGCCTTTGACGGTCGACGGTGCATTCGCGGCTTTACCGTTGGCGGTCACTTGCGGCTTCTCGCCAATCTTGTAGGTTTCCAGAATCTCGTAGGTCACGGTGTCGCGGGTGACGTTGAAGTACTGGCGGCAGCCGGCAACGTGGTCCCACAGTTCATGGTGAATCCCGCGTGGGTTGTCGCGGTAGAACATGTAGGTACCCCACTCCTCGTCGGAGCAGGCGTTAGGGTCCAGCGGGCGGGCGATGTGCGCCTGGCCAGAGGCGTGGAACTCTTCTTCGGAGCGCAGCTCGCCGCAGTGGGGACAGAAAATATGCAACATGACGGTGTCTCCGGTTAGTGGGCGACGGCGGCGGCGCCGTGTTCGTCGATCAGTGCGCCGTTGTAGAAACGGTCCATGGAGAACGGCGCGGCCAGTGGGTGCATTTCGCCCTTGGCCAGGCTCGCGGCGAAGACGTTGCCCGAACCCGGGGTCGCCTTGAAGCCGCCAGTACCCCAACCGCAGTTGAAGAACATGTTCTTGACCGGGGTCTTGGTGATGATCGGGCAGGCGTCCGGCGAGGTATCCACGATGCCGCCCCACTGGCGGTTCATGCGAACACGCGACAGGTTGGGGAACATTTCGACGATGGCCTGCAGGGTGTGCTCGATCACCGGGTACGAACCGCGCTGGCCGTAGCCGACCCAGCCGTCGATGCCGGCACCGATCACCAGGTCGCCCTTGTCGGACTGGCTGATGTAGCCGTGTACGGCGTTGGACATGATCACGCTGTCGATGATCGGCTTGATCGGCTCGGATACCAGCGCTTGCAGCGGGTGCGATTCCAGCGGCAGGCGGAAGCCGGCCAGCTTGGCCATGTGCCCGGAGTTACCGGCGGTGACCACGCCGACGCGCTTGGCGCCGATGAAGCCTTTGTTTGTTTCCACACCGATAACCGCGCCGTTTTCCTTGCGGAAGCCGATCACTTCGGTTTGCTGGATCAGGTCAACGCCCAGGGCGTCGGCAGCACGGGCGAAGCCCCAGGCCACGGCGTCGTGACGGGCCACGCCGCCACGGCGCTGTACGGTGGCGCCCAGGATCGGGTAGCGGGTGTTCTTGGAGCAGTCCAGGTACGGGATTTCTGCGGCAACCTGGGCGGTGTTCAGCAGCTCGCCATCCACGCCGTTCAGGCGGTTGGCGCTGACGCGGCGCTCGGAGTCACGCATGTCCTGCAGGGTGTGGCACAGGTTGTACACACCGCGCTGGGAGAACATGACGTTGTAGTTCAGGTCCTGGGACAGGCCTTCCCACAGCTTCATGGCGTGCTCGTACAGGTGCGCCGACTCGTCCCACAGGTAGTTGGAACGCACGATGGTGGTGTTACGGGCGGTGTTGCCGCCGCCCAGGTAGCCCTTCTCAATCACGGCGACGTTGGTGATGCCGTGCTCTTTGGCCAGGTAATAGGCCGTGGCCAGGCCATGGCCGCCACCGCCGACGATAACCACGTCGTACACCTTTTTAGGGGTGGGCGTGCGCCACATGCGCTGCCAGTTTTCGTGGTGGCTGAGGGAGTGTTTGAAAAGGCCGAAGCCCGAGTAGCGTTGCATGGTCGTTTACTCCACTCAGCGGTAAACAGGGAAATCGGCGCACAGGGCCGCGACGTTCTTCGCCACATCGGCTTCGACGTCTGCATCACCGAGGTTGTCGAGGATGTCGCAGATCCAGCCGGCCAGGGCCACACACTGGGCAACCTTGAAGCCACGGGTGGTGACGGCCGGGGTGCCGATGCGCAGGCCCGAGGTGACGAACGGCGACTGCGGGTCGTTCGGCACGGCATTCTTGTTGACAGTGATGTGCGCGCGGCCCAGGGCGGCGTCGGCGTCTTTGCCGGTGAGGCCCTGGCGAATCAGGCTGACCAGGAACAGGTGGTTGTCGGTACCACCGGAAACCACGTCATAGCCACGGTCGATGAACACCTGGGCCATGGCCTGGGCGTTTTCGATCACTTGTTGCTGGTACGCCTTGAAGCCTGGCTCCAGTGCTTCCTTGAAGCACACGGCCTTGGCGGCGATCACGTGCATCAGCGGGCCGCCCTGGGCGCCCGGGAATACGGCGGCGTTCAGCTTTTTTTCGATCTCTTCGTTCGACTTGGCCAGGATCAGGCCACCACGTGGGCCGCGCAGGGTCTTGTGGGTGGTGGTGGTCACCACGTCGGCGAACGGGATCGGGTTCGGGTACAGGCCAGCGGCAACCAGGCCGGCTACGTGGGCCATGTCGACGAACAGCAGCGCACCGACCTTGTCGGCAATGGCGCGGAAGCGTGGGAAGTCGAGGGTTTTGGAGTAGGCCGAGAAGCCGGCAACGATCATTTTCGGTTTGTGCTCGACGGCCAGGCGCTCGACTTCGTCGTAGTCGATCAGGCCGGTGTTGGTGTCGATGCCGTACTGAACAGCGTTGTACAGTTTGCCCGAGGACGACACTTTAGCGCCGTGGGTCAGGTGGCCGCCGTGGGCCAGGCTCATGCCGAGGATGGTGTCGCCGGCCTGCAGCAGGGCCAGGTAGACAGCGCCGTTGGCCGACGAGCCGGAGTGCGGCTGGACGTTGGCGTAGTCGGCGCCGAACAGCTGCTTGGCGCGTTCGATGGCCAGGGCTTCTACCTTGTCCACGTGCTCGCAGCCACCGTAGTAGCGCTTGCCCGGGTAGCCTTCGGCGTACTTGTTGGTCAGGCCGCTGCCTTGGGCCTGCATGACGCGCTTGCTGGTGTAGTTCTCCGAGGCGATCAGCTCGATGTGATCTTCCTGGCGCTGTTCTTCGGCATTCATCGCCGCCAGCAGTGCGTCGTCGTAACCCTGGATCTGGTCTTGCTTGCTGAACATCGTGTATCTCCCGGCAGCGATCGTTTTTTGTCGTGGGGCACTCTGGCCCTTTGTGGCGATGTTATGACTGGTCGGGGTGGGTCAGATGCCTGCGCACGCCTTGCAATGGCGCGTTTACGACATTCGTTTTTTTGCTGCTGCTGGCGGCCTCTTCGCGGGCAAGCCCGCTCGCACAGGTACGGCGGCGATCTGAAGGTTTGTGCTACCCCTGTGGGAGCGGGCTTGCCCGCGAAAAGGCCACCACCGACAACCCAAAATCGAGCCTGTGCACAGCTTGTATAGGCAACTGCTGAATCGATGGTTTAGAGTGCTGTTCTGCGTCGTTCACAGGACCGTGTCATGACAGATAAGAGCCAACAATTCGCCAGCGACAACTATTCCGGCATCTGCCCCGAAGCCTGGGCAGCAATGGAAAAGGCCAACCACGGCCACGATCGCGCCTACGGCGACGACCAGTGGACCGAGCGCGCCTCGGAATACTTCCGCAACCTGTTCGAAACCGACTGCGAGGTGTTCTTCGCCTTCAACGGTACCGCTGCCAACTCCCTGGCCCTGGCCTCGCTGTGCCAGAGCTACCACAGCGTCATCTGCTCCGAGACCGCCCACGTCGAGACCGACGAATGCGGTGCGCCGGAGTTCTTCTCCAACGGTTCCAAGCTGCTGACGGCGGCCAGCGTCAACGGCAAGCTGACGCCGGAATCCATCCGTGAAGTGGCCCTCAAACGCCAAGATATCCACTACCCCAAGCCGCGGGTGGTCACCATTACCCAAGCCACCGAAGTAGGCACCGTTTATCGCCCAGATGAGCTCAAAGCGATCAGCGCCACCTGCAAGGAGCTGGGCCTCAACCTGCACATGGACGGCGCGCGCTTTACCAATGCCTGCGCGTTTCTCGGCTGCAGCCCGGCCGAGCTGACCTGGAAAGCCGGTGTAGATGTGCTGTGCTTTGGCGGCACCAAGAACGGCATGGCCGTGGGTGAGGCGATTCTGTTCTTCAACCGCCAGCTGGCCGAAGACTTCGACTACCGCTGCAAGCAGGCCGGGCAACTGGCCTCTAAGATGCGCTTCCTGTCGGCACCGTGGGTGGGCCTGCTGGAAGATGGCGCCTGGTTACGCCATGGCAATCACGCCAACCATTGCGCGCAGTTGCTGGCGTCGTTGGTGAGTGACTTGCCAGGTGTGGAACTGATGTTCCCGGTGGAGGCCAACGGGGTGTTTCTGCAGATGCCGGAGCCTGCGATTGAAGCGCTGCGAGGCAAGGGGTGGCGGTTCTATACCTTTATTGGCAGCGGCGGGGCGCGGTTCATGTGTTCTTGGGATACCGAGGAAGAGCGGGTGCGCGAGCTGGCGGCGGATATCCGCAGCATCATCGGCGCCTGACCCACCGCATCGCGAGCTGCGCTCGCTCCTACGAGGATACGCATTCCCCTGTAGGAGCGAGCGCAGCTCGCGATGCATCCAACACCGATCTAAAGCTTGAATCCCCCCATCTGCCGCGCCAGGTCATCCGCCAGCCCACGCAACGCCTGGCATTCCTCGCGACAGCCCTGAACTTCGGCAGCCGTCTCCCGCGCCAGATCTGAAATCCCCTGCACCGTGCGGTTGATTTCTTCAGTCACCGCAGACTGCTCTTCCGTCGCCGTAGCCACCTGATGGTTCATGTCGCTGATGTGCTCTACCTGGTCAGTAATCGCCCCCAGCGAAGCCCCGGTGCGCTGGCTTGATGCCACACCACTGCCAGTCGCCTGCTGCCCCGCTTGCATCGAATTCACCGCCGAACCCGCACCCTGCTTCAGGCGCTGGATCATCTGCTGCACTTCGTCAGTAGACAGCTGCGTGCGCCGGGCCAGTGTGCGCACTTCGTCCGCCACCACGGCAAACCCACGCCCCATCTCCCCTGCCCGTGCAGCCTCGATGGCAGCATTCAGCGCCAGCAAATTGGTCTGTTCGGAAATACTGCGGATTACCGCGAGAACTTCATCGATTGAGGCGACTTCATCGGCCAACTGACTAACTGCATCAGCTGCCTTGCCGATGTCGCCCGACATGCCCTCGATACCACGAATCGAGCGTTGCACCACCTCACGCGCCTGCAAGGCCTCGTCCCGTGCCGACTGCGAGGCCTGCGCTGCATCACCGGCATTGCGGGCTATGTCCTGCACCGTCAGGCCCATCTCGTGCACAGCGGTGGCAACCATCTCGGTCATTTCCTGCTGCCGCCCGGAACGCTCGGCGGTGTTGTCCACCACCTGGGTCACCTGCTCAACCGCCCTGTGCAGCCGTTCGGACGTCTGCAACACCTCACCAATCAGGCTGCGCTGGCTGTCGAGGAAGCGATTGAAGCCACGGGCCAGGTCACCCAGTTCGTCCTGGCGCGTGCCATCCAGACGATGGCTGAGGTCGCCCCCGCCGCTGCCGATTTGCACCAGTGCCGCGGTAACGCGGCGGATCGGCCGCACCAGACCACGCGCCAGTAGCACCACCAACAGCAGCGACACCAACGCTACAGCACCACCGATCAGACTGGTCAGCCAGACGGCCTGGTGCATTTGCGCGTAGATTTCCGACTCTGGCACTTCGGCCACCAGGGTCCAGTTGAGATCGCGCAGGGGCAAACCAAGCGCCAGGTAGCGTTCGCCGTCACGGCTGAAGCGGCTGCTGCGCAGGCCTTCGCTTCCCGTCATGACACCCTTGGCTGCGTCCGCGCCAAGCTGCTCGGCAAGTTGGCGCTTGCCACTGAAGGCAGCGTCCGGATGCACCTGGATCAAGCCATCGTTACGCACCAGAAATACTTTGCCGTGTTCGCCGAAACTGAAGTCGTGAATCAGCTTCGACAGCTCGGTCATGCGCAGGCCCATGCCGGCCACGCCCACCAGTTGGCCGTGCTTTTCCACGCGGTAGTCGATGAACAACGCCAGTTCCCCAGTGGCACCATCGATGTCGATGTTGATGAACCGCTCGGCGCCGCTGTCGATGTAGCCGTAAAACCACTTGTCCTTGGGGTTGCTGCGGCTGAGGGTGCGGTCCAGGCCATTCTCGTTGTAATAGTGGCCGGTTTCGGTCGAGGCAAACAGGGTGGTGAAAGCCTTGTTGCGCTGCTTGGCGGCGGCCAGGTATTCGATGAATTGCGGGGCCTGGGCGGGGTCTTCGCCAGCAGCCAGCCAGTCGCGCAGCAGGGTGTTGCCGGCAATGTCTGCAGCAGCTACCAGCGGCTGGCCGAGCATGCGCTCGATGTCGTTGCGGATGGCTTCGATGCTGGCTGGCAGCGCAGTGTCGACCAGGTAGCGATCGGTGAGGCGATTGAGCGCCACGGTGAAAATGATGACCACCACCAGGATGCTGGCCAGCAGGGCGGCGCCCATGCTGGTGATCAACTGCCACTGGATGCTTTTACGCCAGATACGCATGCCCTACTCCCCGCACATTATTGTTTTGCGAGAAGTGTATACACTTGCGTATCCAGTTAATCCAGTGATCTGAAGCAATCAGATGTTCCCTGTGGGAGCGGGCTTGCCCGCGAATGCGTCAATGCATTCAGCATCGCATTCGCGGGTGAACCCGCTCCCACAGGGGGCGGTGCAAGGCTTTATTGCTCGGCAATGGTCCGCACGATGGCGTCCACCGTGGCGTCGATCTGCGCCTGGGTACGTGCCAGGGTTTGCTGGTGTTCTTTCTGCAGTTCAACCTGCCTGGAGCACAGGTTAAGGGCAGCCAGCACCAGCAGTTTGTCACCGATCAGGGTCGGATACTGACGCTTGGTCTCGTTCAGGGCGGTGTTGAGCATCCGCACCGCCTGAGCCAGGGTTTCTTCCTGGCCCTCTGGCGCCTTGATCGAATAGTCGATGCCGAGAATCGACACGACATTGACCGGCTGCTCGTGCAATCTCATGCGCCGACAGCGCTGGCGCGCTCAACCAGGGCCTGCAGACGGGCGGCGGTGCTGCCGTTTTTCTCTTCCTGCTCCATCAGCGACAGTTGCAGGGTTTCGTTCTCTTCCTTGGCCTGCGCCAATTGCGTGCCGAGGGTAGCGTTCTGCTCGGTGAGTTGAGCGTTTTTCTGCATCAGGTCGCTGACCAGTTGCTCGATTTGATTCAGGGAAGCTTCCAGCATGGGTCTATCTCAGGTTGTTGCGAGGGGCGCACACGATAAAGAAAAGTGCCGCCCATCGCCATTAAATATCAGATTCATAAGGTGTCGAACCCGCAGATTGACAGGGTAACGGCCCCCTTGTTCCGACCTGCGTCAACCGCCGGTCAGGAAAAGGTTAGCCCCCTCACAATTTTCACCGGTCGCACTCAAGACTGGCCAGTCACGACCGATAGCCCGGCAAGTCATGTTTTGTCGCACTCTGCGCACCTTACTTCCCCTTGCCTGGACCCTCCTCTCCACGTCTCTACGCAACATGAACATTGCCCCGCGCGCGCTGCTGGGCTTCGCGCTGATCGGCCTGCTGATGCTTGGCCTTGGTGTCTTCTCGCTGATACAGATGGGCAACATCCGCCAGGCCGGCGTGGCTATCGAGCAGGTCAGCGTGCCCAGCATCAAGATCCTCGACGAGCTCACCGCGCTGAACCTGCGCATGCGCACCCTCTCCTACCGCCTGCTGCTCAACCGCGAGCCGGACACCCAGCGCGACACCCTCAACCTGCTGGACCAGCGCAACAGCCAGATCGACCGCGCACGCCAGGCCTACCTGCCGATGATCGGCGCCGCCGACGAACAGGCCGCGTTCGACCAGTATGGCCAGTTGCTCAACCAGTACCGCCAGCTGGAGTCGCGCATGCGCACCCTGAGCCAGGCCGACCGCCTGGACGAACTGCGCGACCTGCTGAACCGCGATCTGCTGGCCAACTCCGAGCAGATCAACAAGGTCATGGACACCCTGGTGCGCATCAACACCGACCAGACCCGCGCCACCAACGAGAAGGCTGCCAACCAGTACGCGGCGGCTTTTGCCCTGGTGATCGGCCTGCTGGTAGCCGCAACCGTGCTGACCTTCGCCTGCGCCTTCCTGCTGACTCGCAGCATCGTCAAACCGATCGAGGAAGCGCTCAAGAGCGCCGAGCAGGTCGCCGACGGTGACCTGACCCACATCATCCGCGCCGAAGGCACCGACGAAGCCGCCCGGCTGCTGCGCGCCATGGCCCGCATGCAGGACAAACTGCGCGACACCCTGCAGCAGATTGCCGGCTCGGCCACGCAGCTGGCCTCAGCAGCCGAAGAGCTGAATGCCGTCACCGACGAAAGTGCCCGTGGCTTGCAACAGCAGAACAACGAGATTGAACAGGCCGCCACAGCCGTTACTGAAATGACCAGCGCTGTCGAAGAAGTGGCGCGCAATGCCGTCAGCACTTCTGAAGCGTCCAGTGAAGCCAGCCGCTCCACCGGCGACGGTCGTGACCTGGTGATGGAAACCGTGGGTGCCATCGAGCGCATGAGCGGTGATGTGCAAGCCACTGCCAAACTGATTACCCACCTGGCCGAACAGTCGCGTGACATCGGCAAGGTACTCGACGTGATCCGTGGCCTGGCAGATCAGACCAACCTGCTGGCGCTGAACGCTGCCATCGAAGCAGCGCGAGCCGGTGAGGCGGGCCGTGGTTTTGCCGTTGTGGCAGATGAAGTGCGTGCGCTGGCCCACCGTACCCAGCAGTCGACCAGCGAAATCGAGCGCATGATCGGCAGCATCCAGGGCGGTACGGAAGAAGCGGTGGAGTCGATGCGCACCAGCACCGAACGCGCCGAATCCACCCTGAACATCGCCCGTGGTGCGGGCATGGCGCTGGATACCATTGCCGGGGCGGTGGCGCAGATCAACGAGCGCAACCTGGTGATTGCCAGCGCGGCGGAAGAACAGGCGCAGGTGGCGCGGGAAGTGGACCGCAACCTGGTGAACATCAATGACCTGTCGGTGCAGAGTGCAACCGGGGCACATCAGACCAGTGCGGCGAGTGCCGAATTGTCGCGGTTGGCCGTGGACCTCAATGGCCTGGTAGCCCGTTTCCGCACCTGAAAAGCAGCTACAAGCTTCAAGCTATAAGCCATAAGAAAAAGCAGGCCGCGCACAGGCCTGCTTTTTCTTGAAGCTTGAAGCTTGAGCTCAATAGTCGATCCGCACATCCCCTTTCGGCACGCTGCAGCACGACAGGATATACCCCTCGGCTTCATCCTCTTCGGTAATGCCGCCGTTGTGCTCCATCGCCACCTCACCACCCAGCTTGAGCACCTTGCAGGTGCCGCAAATGCCCATGCCGCAGGCTTTCGGGATCATCAAGCCAACCTTGGCCGCCGCCGCATGCACGGTCTCGCCCGGGGCGACGCGGATGCTTTTCTCGCTGCCGATGAACTCCACCAGATTGAGGTCGGAAACGTCCAGCTCCGGTGCATCGGCCGCCTGCTCGGCGTGCTCCACTGCATCGGCCTTGGCCTCGGCCGGTGTCGCGCCGAACGACTCCTCGTGGTAGTTCTTCATGTCGAAGCCGACCGCTTCGAGCATGCGCTTGACCGCCGTCATGTAGGGCGTCGGGCCGCAGCAGAACACCACACGGTCCATGTAGTCCGGGGCAATCAGCTCCATCAGGCGCTGGTTCAGGTAACCGCGATACCCCGCCCACGGCTCGCCCAGGCCATGCTTCTCGCAAATGATGTGCAGGCTGAAGTTGGGGATTCGCGACGCCATCTGTTCCAGCTCGCGGTGGTAGATGATGTCCTTCGGCGAGCGGGCACTGTGCACGAATACCATGTCGACGTTGGCGTTGGTGTCGTAGAACCAACGTGCCATCGACATGACTGGGGTAATGCCCACGCCGCCCGACAGGTACAACACCTTGCCTGCAGGAAAATCGATGGCGTTGAACAGCCCCACCGGGCCATGCACCGGCAGCTCGGCGCCTTCGTGCATGGTGTCGTGCAGGAAATTGGACACCAGGCCGCCCGGCACACGCTTGACGGTGATCGAGAAGCTGTAGGGCACCGACGGTGAACTGGAGATGGTGTAGGAACGCATCACCGGCTTGCCTTCGATCTCCAGCTCCAGGGTGACGAACTGCCCGGGTTTAAAGAAGAACATGATCGGCTGATCGGCCATGAAGCAGAAAGTGCGCACGTCCCAGGTCTCCTGGATGACCTTGACGCAGCGCACGATGTGGCGGCCGTTGGCCCAGGTCTGGGTGGTGACCGGATTGAGGAAGGTATCGGACATGTTCATCTCCAGCAGCCGACTATTGGGCTTTTTATGGCTTGGATAATGCGCAAGCCGAGGGCGATGCACATTCCTGCCAGCGACATCGGCGTGCTTATCGCGACCAGCCCCGCGCTACAAGGGCTGGGGCGTCGTTATTCACATCGGCCATGTCGCCCATGGATACGGTTCGCGGCGGCTTCGGACGCACACTCCACGGCAAAACAACTAGCCTGCTGTTGAAACAAAGAGCCGTGAGAGCAGCCTTGCGGCAACAACAACGATTAGCCACCTTTTGCCGGCCGCACACGGCCCCGAGGAATACACGATGGACGTCACCGCAACCCTGAGCCTGGGCGATCCACTGGAACCTGCACGCAAGGCCACCGCCGAGATGCTGCAGACCCGCGAGCGCACCTACTCGCTGCCCCAGCCTTTCTACACCGACGAGCGTCTGTTCCAGATCGACATGCAGGAGATCTTCCAGAAAGAATGGCTGATCGCCGGCATGACTTGCGAAATTCCGGCGAAAGGCAACTACATCACCCTGCAGATCGGCAACAACCCGATCCTGGTGGTGCGTGGCGCCGAAGGTAAAGTGCACGCTTTCCACAACGTCTGCCGCCACCGCGGTTCGCGTTTGTGCGTCAGCGACAAGGGCAAAGTGGCCAAGCTGGTGTGCCATTACCACCAGTGGACCTACGAGCTGGACGGCCGCCTGCTGTTCGCCGGCACCGAAATGGGCGCCGACTTCGACATGAAGCAGTACGGCCTAAAGCCGGTGAGCGTGAAGGTGGCCGGCGGCTACATCTTCATCAGCCTGGCGGAAAACCCGCCTGCCATCGACGAGTTCCTGGCCACCCTGGAACACTACATGGAACCGTACGACATGGAGAACACCAAGGTGGCGGTGCAAACCACCTTGATGGAAAAGGCCAACTGGAAGCTGGTGCTGGAAAACAACCGCGAGTGCTACCACTGCAGCGGTTCGCACCCGGAGCTGCTGCAAACCCTGCTGGAGTGGGACGACACCAACGACCCGCGCGCCAGCCAGGAATTCAAGGACCACGTGGCCGCCTCGGCAGCTGCGTGGGAAGCCGAGAAAATTCCGTACCTGCACAAGAGCCACGGCCTGCGTAACCGCATCGTGCGCATGCCGCTGCTCAAGGGCACGGTATCGATGACCATGGATGGCAAGCAGGCCTGCCAGAAGCTGATGGGTCGCATCAAGAACCCGGACCTGGGCTCGATGCGCATCCTGCACCTGCCGCACTCGTGGAACCACTGCATGGGCGACCACATGATCGTGTTCACCGTGTGGCCGATCAGCGCTCAAGAGACCATGGTCACCACCAAGTGGCTGGTGCACAAGGACGCCGTGGAAGGCGTGGACTACGACCCGGAGCGTATGCGCAAGGTGTGGGACGCCACCAACGACCAGGACCGCCGTCTGGCGGAAGAGAACCAGCGTGGGATCAACTCCACAGCGTATCAGCCTGGGCCTTACTCGAAGACTTACGAGTTTGGTGTGGTGAACTTCATTGACTGGTACAGCGGGCGGATGCTGAATAATCTTGGGGCGGAGCCTGCGGCGTATCTTAAGGAAGTGCAGGCACAATAATGTGCGCCAACCAAGCCTGTGGGTAACTCACAGGCTTGGTTATTCTCACATTCCGCCCCGAATATTCACTACCTCATCCGTAGATGAAAATATATTAGGTGAACCCTTCGAGGTGGAATCCTTCCTGGCGACTTCAGTCTCGACCGAATAAACCGACACCTTCGGTTTTTTTTCGGGGCTGTTTGGTGGCGTTTTCTTGTCCTTTTTCTTCTCGACTCGTCCCTTGAAAATCGTTCTAAGATTCGAGCTAACGTTTTTATTGACGCCCTGCCAGATCGCCGATCGATTGTCCCAGAGTGCCTTGACCACGCGAGTCCCCCCACCCGCAAGCAGCAGGGTGGTTCCAGCTGCAGAAACATAAGGGGCTACCGTGACCCCGGCAAAACCAAGCCCAGCCCCCACTACAGTGGTGGTAGACCCGAGCAATGCTAGCCGGGTGGCATTAACCGCAAGCCCCCCTTTCGGCGTTGGACCAATCATGAGCGCCGTAGGCGAGACAACATGTAGCGCCGTAGTCAGTGCGCGTTGCACCAGCGGTATCGGCACTTTGCCACTGGGATCAACATGGTTCACCGGATCGGCACCACAGTAGTTGTACGCATTGAGGCCGCCCTCACCGAACGGGCTCAATGCATCTGCCCCGTGAAAGCGCATGATCCCAGGATTGAACTGACGATGGCCATTCCCTAGGTGGTAACAACCCGTCAGGCTATCTCTCGGCTCACCGCAGAAAGCACTCATCGGACCACCCTGGATGGCAGCCTCCCCATAGGCTGTGTATGCCCTCCCGGTATCGACCGAATCCATGAGGACAGAACGCTGCAGATCAGTTGCTAACAAGCGTGCAAAACTCATGACGTAGCCCTCCAAAACCATTGATGGAACGCTAGTAGCCCTGACACCGATTAGAAACTGGCAAAAATGACAGGTGACAAAGAGTATTTTGTCCACAGGCCAATCCAAAGGCCCGTTAAAAAAGGGCTGCACAATAGACTGGTTGTTTGTGTCCATGGGTTGTCGATTTTTTGATCAAAATACTGGAAGCCCCATGGGTAGAGGCCTAGCGATCAATACGAACACTTTGTCCACAGAGACACCAACAAAGAATGTGGGAAAGAACAGTCCGAATCGAAGCAGGCTGTGGAAAAGTCCCCTGAAGCTTGAAATTCCAAGTGTTACAGAGACTTGGAGGATACCTGATCAAAAAATGCTCAATTTCATCCACGTCAGAAAATTCAAAGCTTTCAGCGAAGGACAAACATATTATCCACAGACCGACTAACAACGGATGTGGGCAAATTTATCTAGGTAAGGAGCCTGCTGCTCCCACCATCCAAATTGGAGGGTGATCATTTTTCAACCAAAACCTTGCACAGCCCGTATTACATGGCCCCCAGCCATGCGCCAACACTTTATCCACACCTTGACGAACAGATTCCGTGGGCAAAACAAACGCGTACCTGGTATTTCTGCCAGTTCCGCCAAATCCAGTGAGGTGATTGGGTAGTAGCCACTACTTTGGCATTACTCAGGAGTGACTTATGCACAGCCGCCAGGAGGGCACTGTGAAGTGATTCGATGAAAAGCGGGGGATTGGGGTGATCAGCAGCAAAGGGCAGCGTAGGGATTACCTGGTTTTGCGCTGCGCCGCAGTAAATGTGGTGTTGTCGAAGGGGGAGCGGGTGTTATTCGATCCTGTGAGCGAGGCGCTGGGCTGTTGGGCGTTCAATGTGGTGAAGCGATAGCGATTGGTCAGACAAAAATGGGTGAAGGTTTGCGCAATCCCTGTGGGAGCGGGCTTGCCCGCGAACACCGGCCAAGCCGGTGCCATACACTGCGTCAGGTTCTTCGCGGGCAAACCCGCTCCCACAGGGTGACCTACATCCCTTCAACTTCAGCGAAGTACGCCCTCTTCCACCAACAGCTTGAGAATGGCCTCGGCACCTTCCTGTGGCGAAACATCCTTCAGCACCTTGCCGCCGCCGCCACTGGTCTTGGCCGTCGCGGCCTTCATCCGGTCGGCACCACTCTTGGCCTTGATCACCTTCAGCCGCTTGGGCCGCGGGCGCGCCGGTTGCAGTTCGGCTTCAGCCAGCAGTTCGTCTTCGACGATGGCCACGTTGCGTGCCGCTAGCACACCCCGGCGCGCCGGCCCGAAGGCACTCTGGCGCGGCTTGGGCGCTGCGTTGTCCACAGTGGCCAACAACGGCAGGCGCACTTTCAGCCGGCGCCGCTGACCACGTGGCAACGCTTGCAGCACCTGGGCGGTGCCATTGTCGATCGACTCCACCTCGGCCAACCCCACAATCAATGGCCAGCCGAGCTTTTCCGCCAGCAGGAACGGCAACATGCCCGACCCCTCACCCGTCTCTGCCTGGCTGCCGGTCAGCACCAACTGTGCCCCAGCGTCGCGCAGGTAATCCCCGAGCACGCCCAGCACATCGGCGCCAGCCGGTTGCTCCAGCACGTCCAGGTGGTCCAGGCCCATGCCCAGATAAGCGCGCAATGCCTCTTCACGCGGGTCGCCGGCATGCACTACCTGCAAGTTATCCCCAGCCAGCTGCAACCCCAGCTCCACCGCACGGGCATCCTGCTCGGCGCGGCGGGCGCGGCCGGAGCTTGGGTGGGCACCGATGGAAACCAGGCTGATCACTTTCGTACTCATGCTCGTGCCCTTATGCCGCGTCGCGCTGGCCGCCGCTGCGGAAGTTGTCCACAGCCTCGATCAGTGCCTTGAGAATCGCCGAGCTGTCGCCAATCACCGACAGGTCGGCCCGTTTGATCATGTCGCAGCCAGGGTCCATGTTGATCGCCACCACCTTGTCGCAGGCGCCAATGCCCTGCAGGTGCTGGATCGCGCCCGAGATACCCACAGCCACATAAACCCGCGCGGTCACCCAGGTACCGGTAGCACCCACCTGGCGGTTGCGCGGCATGAAGCCGTCGTCCACCGCCACCCGCGAGGCGCCTTCGGTGGCGCCAAGGGCCGCGGTAGCCTTGTGGTACAGGTCCCAGTCCTTGACCCCGTTGCCGCCCGAGACGATGAATTCGGCTTCGGCCATGGCAATGGTGGCCGGGTCCACGGCCACCGAGCCGAGGTCTTCAATGCGCGAGAGGCTGCGCGCCACGCTTGTGGACAACTCCACCGGCAGCGCTTCGTGACGGGTTTCGCTGACCGGCTCGGCGCATTCGGCTGCGGCCAGGATCAAGCGTGGCACGGCGCGCTGCAGGTCTTGCTGGCCGGCACCGGCACGGCCGATGCACTGGCCATCCTTGACCTGCCACACCCGCGTCGCCGGGCGTTCGCCCAGTGCCGCGCCCAGGCGCCGGCCCAGCTCCCCGCCACCGGCGCGGCTGTCGGGCAGCAGCCAGTGGCGCGGGGTGAACTGGTTATCCACAGCCCGCAAGCCCTGCACCAGTTGCTCCGGTGCATAACCCTCGAATGCTTCGCCTTCGATGACCAGCAGGCGGTCGACGCCGGCTGTGGAAAAGTTGCTTTCCTTGTGTTCGTTGAACACCACCGCCAACACCGCACCATCGCTGCCAGCCAGGCTGTGGGCCAGACCAAGCAGGTCGCGGTCGTGGCTGCTGAGGCGGCCACCGACCATGTCGGGCACCACGGCAATGTAGAACGCCGGCGCCGGCACCTGGTGCAGCGGCAATTTGACTTCGGCTGCCGCCGTGCGCCGCCCGCCCACACCGGTGCCCTGCTGGGCGCCGCTGCGGTCGATGCGCTTGATGCCGGCCGGGCCGATAAAACCTGCGGTAATCGCATGGGGGTTCTTGCGGATGAGGCCGTTGGGCCCCATCCAGCTGGTCTGTTGTGTTTGCATGGCCGCGTGCAGCGGGTGCAGGCGGTTACGGGCGATCCACTCGGCGCGTGGGTCGCGGCGGATAATGTCGCTCATCAGTGCACCTCCGCAGGTTCACGTTTGGCCGCTTGCGGCTTTGGGGCAGCGGGTGCGTCCTCTTCGATCAGCACGTCGGCCACCAGCTCGGCCAGGTCCTTGATCTGTGGGCGCGGTTCGACCACACCTTCGAGCATGGCGGTGCACTGCGGGCAACCCACAGCCACCAGCTCGGCCTCGGTTTCGCGGATGTCGTCCATGCGCATGTCGGGGATGCGCTGCTTGCCCGGGATATCGGTGATCGGCGCACCGCCACCGCCGCCGCAGCAACGGGAACGGAAGCCCGAACGTTGCATCTCGCGCACTTCGATACCCAACGCCTTGAGCACTTCACGCGGGGCTTCGTACTCGCCGTTGTAACGACCCAGGTAGCACGGGTCGTGGTAGGTGACGCTGCCACCCTTGTGCTGGCCAAGGTTGAGCTTGTTGGCCGCGATCAGTTCGGCGATGTAGGTGCTGTGGTGCTGCACCTGGTACTCGCCGCCCAATGCACCGTATTCGTTCTTCAGCACATGGAAGCTGTGCGGGTCGCAGGTGACGATGCGCTGGAACTTGTACTTGGCCAGGGTCTGGATATTGCGTTTGGCCAGTTGCTGGAAGGTCGCTTCATCGCCCAGACGGCGGGCGACGTCGCCGCTGTCACGTTCTTCCAGGCCGAGCACGGCAAAGTCCACGCCCGAAGCCTTGAGCACTTTGACAAACGAACGCAGGGTGCGCTGGTTGCGCATGTCGAAGGCACCATCACCGACCCAGAACAGCACTTCGGTGGTTTTCACCTCGGACAACAGCTTCAGGTTGAGGTCGGCCGCCCAGTTCATGCGCCCGCCAGGGGCGAAGCCGCCAGGGTTGTCGGTGGCAATCAGGTTGTCCAGCACCTCGGCGCCCTTGTTCGGGGTAGCGCCTTTTTCCAGGGTGAGGTGGCGGCGCATGTCGACGATGGCATCGACGTGCTCGATCATCATCGGGCATTCCTCGACGCAGGCACGGCAAGTGGTGCAAGACCACAGCGTTTCGGCATCGACCAGGCCATTGACGATCGGCTGGTGCGGGTGGCCGCCGTGTTCGCCAATCGGCTTGCCCGGGTACGGGCTGCCGGCGAACTGGGCGTCGGTGCCACCGGCCAGGCCGATGACCATGTCCTGGATGAGTTTTTTCGGGTTCAGCGGCTGGCCGGCGGCAAAGGCCGGACACATGGCTTCACATTTACCGCACTGCACGCAGGCGTCGAAGCCCAGCAGCTGGTTCCAGGTGAAGTCCGCCGGTTTTTCAACGCCCAGCGGCGCGTTCGGGTCTTCCAAGTCCAGCGGCTTGAGGCCGGTGGAACGGCCTCCCCCGAAACGTTCGGCGCGGCGGTGCCAGGCCAGGTGCAGGGCACCGGCGAAGGCGTGTTTCATCGGGCCGCCCCAGGTCATGCCGAAGAACAGCTCCGATACGCCCCACAGCACGCCCAGGCCAAGGATGCCGACCATCACCCAGCCACCGGTGTTGGCAGGCAGGATGCCAGCGACCGGCAAGGTGGCGATGAAGAAGCTCACGGCGAACGCCATCAGGCTCTTCGGCAGACGCATCCACGGGCCTTTGGACAGGCGCGAAGGCGGGTTGAGGCGGCGCTTGAAGACAAAGATGGCGCCACTGAACATGATCACCGTGGCCACCAGCAACGCGTAGCCGAGGATTTTGCTTTGCAGGCCAAAACCGTGCACCACAATAGCCAGCACGGCCGACAGTACGAAGCCGCCTGCGGTGGCCACGTGGGTCTTGGACATGTACTTGTCGCGCTCGACCACGTGGTGCAAGTCCACCAGGTAGCGGCGCGGCATGGCCAGCAGGCCGCCGATCAGGTTGACCTTGCTTGGCCGGCCACGCCGCCACATGCGCACCCGGCGCAGGGCGCCGAGCACTGCCAGGCCAAGGGCAGCGAACAGCAGGATGGGTAGAAGGGTGTTCAACATGGGAGGCTCCCACAACAACAGCTGAATTCTTGCGCCGCCCCAAAGGCCGGCGCGGACCCCTGTAGGAGCGAGCGAAGCTCGCGATAGCGCCCGATCAGACAACCCGGGTGCCAAGGCTGACGCCATCGCGAGCTACGCTCGCTCCTACAGGGGGGCCAGTCCCGCCTCTAGAGAGGCGGTGCGATCAGAAGTCCTTGCACAGGCGCAAGGCGTCGTAGATCGCCGCGTGCACGTTGCGCTGGGCCACGCAGTCGCCGATGCGATACAGCAGGTAGCCTTCGCCCGGCTGGCTGAGAATCGGCTGTGGCTTGATGGCGAACAGCGCCTCCACGTCGATCTGGCCTTTGTTGCGCGAACCTTCCTTCAGGGCGTAATACAGCTGCTCGTCAGGGCGTACGCCGTTTTCCACTACCACCTGGTCGACCACGCGTTCTTCCTTGGCGCCGGTGTATTCGTTCTCCAGCACCGCCACCAGCTTGTCGCCTTCGCGATAGACCTTTTCCAGCATCATGTCGCCGGTCATGATCACTTCTTTGGGGTACATGCTGCGGTAGTAGGTCGGGAACGTAGTACCGCCCATGGCCACGCCCGGCTTGATGTCGTCAGTGACGATTTCCACCTGGCTGCCCTTGTCAGCGATGAAGTCGGCCACCGACATGCCGGTGAATTCGCAGATGGTGTCGTACACCAGCACGTTCTTGCCCGGCGCAACCTTGCCGTCGAGCACGTCCCAGCTGCTGACCACCAGCCCTTCGGCAGCGCCCCAGTGTTCGTTCTGCTCCAGGAACGAATGGCCGCCCACTGCCAGCACGATCACGTCCGGGCGCAGGTCCTGGATGGTGGCCACGTCCGCCGCGGTGCCCAGGCGCAGGTCGACTTTCAGGCGCGCCAGCTCCAGCTGGTACCAGCGGGTGATACCGGCAATCTGGTCACGCTGCGGTGCCTTGGCGGCGATGGTGATCTGCCCGCCAATCTGGTCCTTCTTCTCGAACAGGGTCACGTCGTGGCCACGTTCGGCCGCGACCCGGGCAGCTTCCATACCGGCAGGGCCAGCGCCAACCACGACCACCTTGCGCTTCACGCCGGTGGTTTTCTCGATGATGTGCGGCACGCCCATGTATTCGCGGGAGGTCGCGGCGTTCTGGATGCACAGCACATCCAGGCCCTGGTATTGGCGGTCGATGCAGTAGTTGGCACCGACGCACTGCTTGATCTGGTCGATCTGGCCCATCTTGATCTTGGCGATCAGGTGCGGGTCGGCCATGTGCGCACGGGTCATGCCGACCATGTCCACGTAGCCGCCTTCAAGAATGCGTGTGGCCTGGTTCGGGTCCTTGATGTTCTGCGCGTGCAGCACCGGGACCTTGACCACTTCCTTGATGCCAGCCGCCAGGTGCAGGAACGGCTCCGGCGGGTAGCTCATGTTGGGGATAACGTTGGCCAGGGTGTTGTGGGTGTCGCAACCCGAGCCGACCACGCCGATGAAGTCGAGCATGCCGGTGGCGTCGTAGTACGCGGCGATCTGCTTCATGTCTTCGTGGCTGAGGCCATCGGGGTGGAACTCGTCACCGCAGATACGCATGCCCACGCAGAAGTCGTCACCGACCTCGGCACGCACGGCCTTGAGCACTTCCAGGCCGAACTTCATGCGGCCTTCGAAGGTGCCACCCCACTCGTCGGTACGCTTGTTGACACGCGGACTCCAGAACTGGTCGATCATGTGCTGGTGCACCGCCGACAGTTCCACGCCGTCCAGGCCGCCTTCTTTGGCGCGACGTGCCGCTTGCGCGTAGTTGCCGATCACCCGCCAGATCTCTTCCACCTCGATGGTTTTGCAGGTGGCACGGTGCACGGGTTCACGGATACCCGACGGCGACATCAGGGTCGGCCAGTTGAAGCCGTCCCAGCGCGAGCGACGGCCCATGTGGGTAATCTGGATCATGATCTTGGCGCCATGCTTGTGCATGGCGTCGGCCAGGTTCTGGAAGTGCGGGATGATGCGGTCGGTCGACAGGTTGACCGAAGCCCACCACTCTTGCGGGCTGTCGATGGCCACCACGGACGAACCACCGCAGATCGCCAGGCCGATACCGCCCTTGGCCTTTTCTTCGTAATACTTCACGTAGCGGTCGGTCGTCATGCCGCCGTCAGTGGCGTAGACCTCGGCGTGCGCAGTGCTGAGCACGCGGTTGCGGATGGTCAGTTTGCCGATCTGGATCGGCTGGAACATTGCTTCGAATGCCATGACGCTATCTCCGGCTTACAACGGCTTTGTAACGAACAGGCCATCTTCGTGGCCTTCTTCCGACCCGCCGTAGACCTGCTCGGCCACGGTGCGGATCTTGCTGCCGCGGGCAGCGAGAATCTGGTCCATGGCGCCGGCGAACCAGCCGGTGAACATGTAGTCGACCTTGCGGCCGCACTTGCCATAGACGTACACGAACGCAGAGTGCTTAAGCTTGACGCTGCAGGTGCCTTTGTCCAGATCGATGTCCTGGATTTCGAAAAGGCCCCAGCCACGCTGGCTCAGGCGCTTCATGTAGTGCTCGAACACCGCCACGCCTTCCAGGCCATGGCATTCGGCTTCTTTTTCACACCAGTGCCAGGCGGACTTGTAGCCGGCCTTGTAGAGGATTTCGGCGTAGGCGTCGGCGCCCAGCACTTCCTCGATGCCGATGTGGTTGTTGACGAAGAAATGGCGCGGTACGTACAGCATCGGCAGGGCGTCGCTGGTCCAGACACCGGTCTCGCTGTCGACTTCGATTGGCAATTGCGGGGCGATCTTGGCCATGGAAACTCAACTCCATAAAATTTTTATGTGGGTGCCCCGGCGTTGCTGGCAGGGGCTATCAGGCTTGGAGAGCGGCTTACTCGCCCCAGACGTCCTTGAGGACGTTGACCCAGTTCTCGCCCATGATCTTGCGTACCACGCGCTCGGAATGGCCGCGCTTGAGCAGGGTTTCGGTGAGGTTGGGGAACTCGCCGACAGTGCGGATGCCGAGCGGGTTGATGATCTTGCCGAAGTTGGTCAGGCGACGGGCGTAGCCCTTGTCGTGGGTCAGGTACTCGAAGAAGTCCTGGCCGTGGCCCTGGGTGAAGTCGGTACCGATACCGATGGCGTCTTCACCCACGATGTTCATGGTGTACTCGATGGCTTCGGCGTAGTCGTCGATGGTGGAGTCGATGCCCTTGGCCAGGAACGGCGCGAACATGGTCACGCCAACGAAGCCGCCGTGGTCGGCGATGAACTTCAGCTCTTCGTCCGACTTGTTGCGCGGGTGCTCCTTCAGGCCCGAGGGCAGGCAGTGGGAGTAGCACACCGGCTTTTTCGATTCGAGGATGACTTCTTCAGAGGTTTTGGAACCCACGTGGGACAGGTCGCACATGATGCCGACGCGGTTCATTTCCGCCACGATTTCGCGGCCGAAGCCCGACAGGCCGCCGTCACGCTCGTAGCAACCGGTACCCACCAGGTTCTGGGTGTTGTAGCACATCTGCACGATACCCACGCCCAGCTGCTTGAACACGTCCACGTAGGCGATCTGGTCTTCGAACGCATGGGCGTTCTGGAAACCGAAGAGGATGCCGGTCTTGCCCAGTTCCTTGGCCTTGCGGATGTCGGCGGTGGTGCGCACCGGCATCACCAGGTCGCTGTTGTCGCGGATCAGCTTCTGGCTGGCGGCGATGTTGTCGACGGTTGCCTTGAACCCTTCCCAGACCGACACCGTGCAGTTGGCCGCAGTCAGCCCGCCTTTGCGCATGTCTTCGAACAGCTCGCGGTTCCACTTGGCAATGATCAGGCCGTCGATGACGATGCTGTCGGCGTGAAGTTCGGCTGGGCTCATCAGGCTGTCCCCTTTTATTGAGTTGGGCTGCGCCAAACCTTCTGCCGGCGCTTTGGGGCCAGCATATGCCTGTGCCCAGTGACGCCCCGATGCAAAAACGACAGGGGGTTTGCCGAAAGCGTCAATGCGCGACAACACGCCCTCTGGCATGCGGCGTGGCGATGAGAGGCAGTCTCGATAACGACGTTTCTGGCCGTTTTATGAACATTTCGTCAGAGAGCTACCGCCTTGCCTTCGGCTGAGCGAGAATCCCTGCGATTCGTCAGCCTGTTGAGGAGAAAACGGATGAAATCATTGGCATGGCTGGTACTGCTGGCTGTCGTATCGGGCGCCCAGGCCGGCGAGGAAGAAAGCACCCCGTGCGACAACGTCGAGACCGACCAGCAGACCTACGCGTGCGCTGCGTTCAACAAGCAGACTGCCGAGCGGGAGCTGAAAACGGCATACGATGACTTGATCCAGCGTATTCGCGACCAGTATGCCGATGAGGGCGACCAGGCTACCGCGCTGGTGGGGCGTATGGATGCAGCAGAGAAGCTGTGGACGCAGTTGCGTGATGCCGATTGCAAGGTTGAGACGTATGCCGAGAAGCCAGGGAGCAAGGCGTTCCAGGCAGCTTGGGATACCTGTCTGGCGCAGCGCAGTGATGACCGGTCGGAGTATTTGCAGAGCATTGGTCAGCAGTAAGACTGCACCGGCCTCTTCGCGGGCAAGCCCGCTCCCACAGGGACCCCACATTCTTCTGCCCTGAGGTAATCCTGTGTGCGGGCTTGCCCGCGAAGAGGCCGGTACAGGCAACACTCATACAGCCCTGGCCAACCTGTCTTCTCGCGGGCAACGCTGATAGCGCGCCCGGTAACAGCGGGTAAAGTAGGAAGCCGACTCGAACCCGCAAGCCACCCCCACCTCAAGCACGCTCATGTCAGTCTGGCGCAACAACTGCCGCGCCTTGTCCAGCCGCAGCCGCAGATAGAACCCGCTTGGCGTGTCGTTCAGATGTACGCGAAACAGCCGCTCCAGCTGCCGCCGGGTCACCTGCACCGCCTCGGCCAGCACCTGGGTATTGAGTGGCTGTTCGGTGTTGCGCTCCATTTCCCCAATTACCTTCACCAGCTTCTTGTTGCTGATGCCATAGCGACTGGCGATCTGCATGCGCTGGTGGTCCTGTCGCTGACGGATACGCCCGAGCACGAACTGCTCCGACACCTGCACTGCCAGCTCAGTGCCGTGGGCCTGGGCAATCAGGTCGAGCATCAGGTCGATCGAAGCAGTGCCGCCCGCGCAGGTGATGCGCCGACGGTCGATCTCGAACAACTCCTGGGTCGCCTGCAAGCTTGGGTAGTTTTCCTTGAACGCTTCCAGCGCCTCCCAATGCACGGTGGCGCGGTGGCCGTCGAGCAAGCCGGCCTCGGCCAATACGACGGCGCCGGTATCGATGCCACCCAGAATCACCCCGTCATGGTCCAGGCGCCTTAGCGCCTGCTGCAGTGTCGGCCCATAGCAGGCCAGGGGGTCGAAGCCAGCCACAATCAGCAAAGTGCCGGCTGGCTCCCCTGCCGCCAACGCCGCATCGGCGTTCACCGACATGCCGTTGCTGGCCTGCACCGCCCCACCATCCAGGCTCAACACCTGCCAGCGATACGAAGGCCCCTTGAAGCGGTTGGCTACCCGCAATGGCTCCAGGGCACTGATGAAGCCCATGGCCGAAAAACCGGGTAACAGCAGGAAATGAATGATTTGCGGCATTGCATGCTCCACGGCAAAGGTGGTCGCCTCCGTGCAACTGTTGGTCGCCAGGGTGCGATTTTTCACCCTGCCAGCAGCGTAGCGTGTTCACACGGCCCAGAGAGGTCGGAACCCCATAACAATATGCACTGCCGATGGAGAGCCACCATGCACAGCTTGATCCGCCGCAGCCTGTTGACCCTTGCCCTGAGCAGCATCGCCACCTCCCCGCTTTACGCCGCTGAACCTGCGGCCTGCAAGAACGTCCGCCTGGGCGTGGTCAACTGGACCGACGTCATCGCCACCAGCGCCATGGCCCAGGTGCTGCTCGATGGCCTGGGCTACCAGACCAAACAGACCAGCGCCTCGCAGCAGATCATCTTCGCCGGCATCCGCGACAAACGCCTGGACATGTTCCTGGGTTACTGGAACCCGATCATGACCCAGACCATCACCCCGTTCATCGACGCCAACCAGGTCAAGGTACTGGAGAAACCCAGCCTGGAAGACGCACGCGCCACCCTGGCCGTACCGAAATACCTCTACGACAAGGGTTTGAAGACCTTCGCCGACATCCACAAGTTCGAGAAAGAGCTGGGCGGCAAGATCTATGGCATCGAACCGGGCTCCGGCGCCAACACCCAGATCAAGGCGATGATCACGAAGAACCAGTTCGACCTGGGCAAGTTCCAGCTGGTCGAGTCCAGCGAGGCCGGCATGCTCGCCGCCGTCGACCGCGCCGTACGCCGCCAGGAAGCCGTGGTGTTCTTCGGCTGGGCGCCGCACCCGATGAACGTGAACATCGACATGGCCTACCTGGGCGACAGCCAGGATGCGCTCGGCCCGGACGAAGGCCGCGCAACGGTATGGACGGTGACCGCGCCGGACTACGCCGAACGCTGCCCCAACGCCCACCGCCTGCTGGCCAACCTGAACTTCAGCGCCGAGGACGAGAGCCGCATGATGCAGCCGCTGCTCGACCACAAGGACGCGCTGGAATCGGCCCGCCAGTGGCTGAAAGACCACCCCGAGGACAAGGCCCGCTGGCTGGAAGGTGTGACCACCTTCGATGGCAAGCCGGCTGCGGACAACCTCAAGCTCACTGCCAACTGACTGGGCCCTTTCGCGGGCGCGCCCGCCCCCACAGGTACAGCTCCACACTCAGGATCACATTGATCCTGCGGGAGCGGGCATGCCCGCGAAAAGCCAAGCACAGACACCACAAGGAACACACCATGAACCACGACGTCATCATCACCTGTGCCCTCACCGGCGCTGGCGACACCGCCTCGAAAAGCCACCTGGTCCCGGTCACCCCCAAACAGATCGCCGAAGCCGCCGTAGAGGCTGCCAAAGCCGGCGCCACCGTCGTCCACTGCCACGTCCGCGACCCGCAAACCGGCCGTTTCAGCCGCGACGTGGCGCTGTACCGCGAAGTGATGGAACGCATCCGCGAAGCCGACGTGGACATCATCGTCAACCTTACCGCCGGCATGGGTGGCGACCTGGAAATCGGCCCCGGCGAAACGCCGCTGGAGTTCGGCCCAGGCACCGACCTGATCGGCCCACTGGAACGCCTGGCTCACGTCGAAGCCCTGCTACCGGAAATTTGCACCCTCGACTGCGGCACGCTCAACTTCGGCGACGGCAACTCCATCTACGTTTCCACCCCGGCGCAACTGCGCGCTGGCGCCAAACGCATCACCGAACTGGGCGTGAAAGCCGAACTGGAAATCTTCGACACCGGCCACCTGTGGTTCGCCAAGCAAATGATGAAAGAAGGCCTGCTGGACGACCCGCTGTTCCAGCTGTGCCTGGGCATCCCGTGGGGCGCCCCGGCCGACACCACCACCATGAAAGCCATGGTCGACAACCTGCCAGCCAACGTCACCTGGGCCGGCTTCGGTATCGGCCGCATGCAAATGCCGATGGCGGCCCAGGCCGTGCTGCTGGGCGGCAACGTGCGGGTGGGCCTGGAGGACAACCTCTACCTGGACCGTGGCGTGCTGGCCAGCAACGGCCAGTTGGTCGAACGCGCCGTGGAGATCATCTCGCGCCTTGGCGCCCGTGTACTGACCCCAGCCGAAGGCCGGGAAAAAATGAACCTCAAGCGCCGCTGAAACCATCAGGAGAATTTGCATGCCCTTCATCACCGAGATCAAGACCTTCGCCGCCCTGGGTAGCGGCGTGATCGGCAGCGGCTGGGTCGCCCGCGCCTTGGCCCACGGCCTCGACGTAGTCGCCTGGGACCCGGCACCAGGCGCCGAACAGGCGCTGCGCAAGCGTATTGCCAATGCCTGGCCCGCGCTTGAGAAGCAGGGCCTGGCGGTCGGTGCATCACAAGACCGCCTGAAGTTCGTTGCCACCATCGAGGAGTGCGTGCGCGACGCCGATTTCATTCAGGAAAGCGCGCCAGAGCGGTTGGACCTCAAGCTCGACCTGCACGCCAAGATAAGCGCCGCTGCAAAACCTGATGCCATCATTGGCTCCAGTACTTCAGGCCTGTTGCCCAGCGAGTTCTATGAATCTTCCACCCACCCAGAGCGCTGCGTGGTGGGCCACCCGTTCAACCCGGTGTACCTGTTGCCGCTGGTCGAAATCGTCGGTGGCAACCGCACCGCGCCTGAAGCCATCGAGGCGGCAAAGACCATCTACACCACTCTTGGCATGCGCCCGCTGCATGTGCGCAAGGAAGTCCCCGGCTTCATTGCCGATCGCCTGCTCGAAGCGCTGTGGCGCGAGGCCCTGCACCTGGTCAACGACGGCGTTGCAACTACCGGTGAAATCGACGACGCGATCCGCTTCGGCGCGGGCCTTCGCTGGTCGTTCATGGGCACCTTCCTCACCTATACCCTGGCCGGTGGCGACGCGGGCATGCGTCACTTCATGTCGCAGTTCGGCCCGGCACTCAAACTGCCCTGGACCTACCTGCCAGCACCGGAACTGACCGACAAGCTGATCGACGATGTGGTGGACGGCACGGCAGAGCAACTGGGCGAACGCAGCATCGCCGCGCTGGAGCGCTATCGTGATGACACCCTGCTGGCGGTCCTTGAAGCCGTGAAGGCCAGCAAAGAAACGCACGGCATGTCGTTCAGCGATTGAGGAAACCTTGATGCCCGCACTCATCACTTACCGCACCCCAGTCCAGGAGGACTGGGTCGACTACAACGGGCATCTGCGCGATGCCTTCTACCTGCTGATCTTCAGCTATGCCACCGATGCACTGATGGAGCGCATCGGCCTGGATGCCGACAGCCGTGGGCAGAGCGGCAACTCGCTGTTCACCCTGGAAGCGCACATCAACTACCTGCATGAAGTGAAACTGGGCACCGAGGTATGGGTGCAGACGCAGATCATCGGCTTTGATCGCAAGCGTCTGCAGGTGTACCACAGCCTGCACCGGGCCGGGTTCGAAGAGGCGCTGGCGGCCAGTGAGCAGATGTTGCTGCATGTAGATCTGGCGGGGCCGACGTCGGTGCCGTTCAGCGAGCACAGCACGGGGTTACTACAGGGACTAGTGGACGAACAACGTCAACTTCAAGCGCCCGTTTATGTAGGCCGTGTGATCGGCCTTGCAAAAAAATAACCCCGGAAAGCCGTGAGCATCCGGGGCCAAGAGCGAGCAACATCCACTGTGCATGAATGAGGGTGACCAAACCCTCGGTTGCTGTAGATGGCTTGAGTGTGCGCAGTTCCCGCCAGGTGGATTTAGCCGTAAACGACCTGTTCTTAGCCAAAGCAGCCATGCCGGCATCTTGTTGTTGCGGGCATGTCGCCGTCGTCACAGAATCGGTCGTAAATCACAGCAGCACTCTCTTAGCGATAAAAGGGACAACAGCCATGATGCATGCGGATTTGATTGATCAGGACGACCTGGCAGGCCACCTGCGCGCACGCGGGTTCGAGATTCCGGCCGGGGCCAGTGCCGAACAGGCTTGCGAGGCGGTGGTGCGTGGGCTGACCGAGCCGAATGCGCGGGCGCTGAAGGGGATGGTGGAGCAGATGTATACCGGTAGCGCGACCATCCTGCCGGCGGTACGCCAGGCGATCGACAAACAGCTGTTACCCGCGCTGGCGCAATTCAACAAACGCGCTTAACTGATTTTTCCTGTACTGGCCTCTTCGCGGGCAAGCCCGCTCCCACAGGCACTGCACCGGATTCGAAAGCGGTGCGATACCTGTGGGAGCGGGCTTGCCCGCGAAGGGGCCCGCGCTGTTTCAGAGCCTTACGCTGGCAAATGTCGACTCGTTGCGCGCCTGGCTCAGAGCAGCCATAGGCCCACTGTGCGGCGACAGGGTCATGGCCTGTGGAATTGGCATCATCGCCACCTGTTGCGCGGTATTGGAGCCCACACGCTCGTCACGCGGCGGAATGCCGAAGTACTCGCGGTAGCACTTGGAGAAGTGTGGCGTAGACACAAAACCGCATACCGACGCCACTTCGATGATCGACATTGGCGTTTGCTTGAGCAACTGCCGTGCACGAATCAGGCGCAGTTTCAGGTAGTAGCGCGACGGCGAGCAATGTAGGTACTTCTGGAACAACCGCTCAAGCTGCCGACGCGAAACCGACACGTACACCGCCAGCTCGTCCAGGTCGATCGGCTCTTCGAGGTTGGCCTCCATGAGCGCGACGATTTCCTGCAGCTTCGGCTGGTTGGTGCCGAGCATGTGCTTGAGCGGCACACGCTGGTGGTCCTGCTCGTTGCGGATGCGCTCGTAAACGAACATCTCGGAAATCGCTGCCGACAGCTCGCGGCCATGGTCGCGGCTGATCAGGTGCAACATCATGTCCAGCGGCGCGGTGCCGCCAGAGCTGGTGAAGCGGTTGCGGTCGAGGGTGAACAGGCGGGTGCTCATGTTCACGCGTGGGAAGGCTTCCTGCATTGCCGCCAGGCATTCCCAATGCACGCTGCAATCGAAGCCATCGAGCAGGCCGGCACAGGCCAGTGCCCAGCTGCCGGTGCACACCGCACCAAGACGGCGCGACTGACGAGCCTGAGCTTGCAGCCAGGTAACGTGCTCACGGGTGACCGAACGTTGAATGCCAACCCCCCCGCAGACAATCACGGTGTCGATGGGCGGTGCATTATTGATGGCGGCGTCCGGGGTGATCTGCAAGCCATCGCTGGCCCACACCTGGCCGCCATCGACGGTCAGGGTATGCCAGCGGTACAGCTCGCGGCCGGACAGCTGGTTGGCCATGCGCAGCGGCTCAACGGCTGATGCCAGGGAAATCAGGGTGAAATTGTCCAATAGAAGAAACCCGATGGACTGGGGTGTTGTGCGGTTCTGGGTTGGGTTCCCGGAGGTGTACGACGTCATCGCGATTTCTCCTCACACAAATGCAGGGTGTGCCTCAGGCGGGCACTGATTTCTTGTTATGGCCCCGGTTCATGTGCCGGGGCTTGGTTGCCAATCTCAACGCAAACGCCGTGCCTGAAATTGAACGGCTGTCCAAAAAAACCTGAAAACGACGCCTTAGTTCGGCAAATCAGGTGCTTTGATCGAGTTGGCCCGGTATACGCAAACGGGCGTGCTAGGCGCCGTGCGTGTAACGGCTGAGCAATTTGGTGACACGCGCAGTGTAAGTTGCCCAGAAACGACACTCTTGAGTGTCACCGACAACGCTAGCACCGATAACGACATCCGACGACCGGCACGCGACTGGCAGAAACACAAACGCCCCAGAATGGGGCGTCGTGTGGTAGCCAGATCAAAATCGGCGCATCAGCATTCGATAGCGCTGACCGCCAGGCCACCGCGGGAGGTCTCTTTGTACTTGTCGTGCATATCGGCGCCGGTGTCGCGCATGGTGCGGATCACCTGATCGAGGGAGATGAAGTGTTCGCCGTCACCGCGCAGGGCCATCTGCACTGCGTTGATGGCCTTTACTGCCGCAATCGCATTGCGCTCGATGCACGGCACCTGTACCAACCCGCCGACCGGATCGCAGGTCAGGCCAAGGTTGTGCTCCAGGGCGATTTCAGCGGCGTTTTCCACCTGTGGCGGGGTGGCGCCAAGCACCTCGGCCAAGCCAGCAGCGGCCATGGCGCAAGCGGAGCCAACCTCGCCCTGGCAACCCACTTCGGCACCGGAAATCGACGCGTTCTTCTTGCACAAGATGCCCACAGCGGCCGCCGCGAGGAAGTACTCCACCACATTGGACTCGTTTACCGCGTCGCTGAAGCGCATGTAGTAATGCAACACCGCCGGGATAATGCCGGCCGCGCCATTGGTAGGCGCGGTGACCATGCGCCCGCCGGCTGCGTTTTCTTCATTGACCGCCAGCGCGAACAGGTTGACCCACTCCATGGCGCTCATGGTCGAGCCGATCACATTGGGCTTGCCGGCTTCCTGCAGGCTGCGGTGCAGCTTGGCGGCGCGGCGGCGCACATTCAGCCCGCCGGGCAGCGTGCCTTCGTACTTAAGGCCATTGTTGACGCATTCCTGCATGGCTTCCCAGAGCTTGTGCAGGCCGGCGCGGATTTCTTCCTCGCTGCGCCAGACCTTCTCGTTGGCCATCATCAATTGCGACACGCTGAGGTCGTTTTGCTTGCACAGGCGCAGCAGCTCGGCGGCGCTGTTGAAATCGTACGGCAGCACCGTCTGGTCGGCGTCCAGCACGCCACTGGCGGCCTGGGCGGCATCGACCACGAAGCCGCCACCCACCGAGTAATAGGTATCGCGGTGCAGCTCGCCCTGCTCGCCTTCGGCAATCAAGGTCATGGCGTTGGGATGGTACGGCAGATTCTCGTCCAGCAGCAGCATGTCGCGAGCCCAGACAAACTCGATGGGCAGGCGGTTATCCAGCTGCAGGGTGTTGGTTTCACGCAGGTCGGCGATACGCGGCACGATCTGGGTGGGGTCGATGACGTCAGGCCATTCGCCCATCAGGCCCATGATGGTGGCGTTGTCGGTGCCATGACCGATACCGGTGGCCGACAGCGAGCCGTACAGGCGCACTTCGATCCGCTTAACACGCTCCAGCTCGCCGCGTTCGCGCAGGCCCTGGACGAACAGGGCGCCAGCACGCATGGGGCCGACGGTGTGGGAGCTGGAAGGCCCGACACCGATCTTGAACAGGTCGAACACGCTGATGGCCATTGTCGAATCACCTCTTGCTGGGCTTGTCTCTGCGCGCCATGCGCAGGGCGGGGCAGCTGCTAGGCTCAAACAGCGGGCCGCCTTGAATGCCAGCATCATCGGGCTTTTACCGCCCCCCTCGCCGTCTGCAACCGACGTACTTTTGTCCAGCAGCGCCGCGCGTTTTTTACAGGGCGAGCAGCGCTCACCTCGCCGTTTTCCGGCGGCCTGGTGACGTAAAAATGCGGCTGAAGGGGTGGAAAAATCCATAAGCGACATCGCCCATACTGGATACGACCCGTTCCGTACTGGTTACGACCCCACCAGTAGGCGATTGCCCGGCGCTGGAGGATTATCGAAAGCGACTCGTAAAGCACGGCCACGCATCCTGCCCTCTGCAGGCCTGGTCGACCGGACCCTGAGAAAGCCCGGCGACCCACGCGAACCCGAAGACAAAATCACAGGAGTCCATCCATGAAAGGTTCACCCTCGCTGTTGCTGGTTGCGTTGCTGTCCGCGCCGTTGCTGGCCCAGGCCGCAGAGCCCGAGCAGTGCCAGACGGTACGTTTCTCCGATGTCGGCTGGACCGACATCACGGTCACGACCGCCACCACCAGCGTTGTGCTTGAAGCACTGGGTTACAAGACCCACACCACCATGATCTCGGTACCGGTGACCTACAAGTCGCTGGCCACCGGCAAGGACCTGGACGTGTTTCTCGGCAACTGGATGCCGACCATGGAGAACGACATCAAGCAGTACCGCGACGCTGGCACGGTAGAAACCGTGCGCGCCAACCTGGAAAACGCCAAGTACACCCTGGCGGTACCCCAGGCGCTGTACGACAAGGGGCTTAAGGATTTCAGCGACATTCCCAAGTTCAAGAAGGAACTGGACGGCAAGATCTACGGCATCGAGCCCGGCAACGATGGCAACCGCACCATCCAGAGCATGATCGACAAGAACGCCTTCGGCCTGAAGGACGCCGGCTTCAAGATCGTGCAGTCGAGCGAGGCCGGCATGCTGTCGCAGGTCGACCGCGCGCAGAAACGCGGCGAGGCGCTGGTGTTCCTGGGCTGGGAACCGCACCCGATGAACACCCGCTTCAAGATGCAGTACCTGACCGGTGGGGACGAGTTCTTCGGCCCCGACTTCGGCAAGGCGACCGTGTTGACCAACACCCGCAAGGGCTATACGCAGGAGTGCAGCAACGTCGGCCAGCTGTTGAAGAACCTGTCGTTCGAGCTCAAGGATGAAAGCACCATGATGGGCTATGTCCTGGACGACAAGATGAAACCCGAGGCCGCCGCCAAGAAATGGCTCAAGGACAACCCGGGCAAGCTGGATGCCTGGCTGGCCGGCGTGACCACTGTGGATGGCAAACCGGGCCTTGAGGCAGCCAAGGCCAAACTCGCGCAATAACGTACTACGCAATAGCGCTACCTCGGGGCAGGACCGTGCCTGCCCCGGGTTGATTTCAATCTATGCAGGTGGAAGCTCGCTATCATGCTTATCGATCAGAAAATACCCCTGGGGCAGTACATCGCCTCATTTGTCGAGTGGTTGACCCAGAACGGCGCCAACTACTTCGATGCTATCGCCCAAGGCCTGGAATTCATGATCCATGGGGTCACCAGTGCCCTGACCTGGTTCAACCCATTCGTACTCATCGCCCTGTTCGCCGCCCTGGCGCACCTGATCCAACGCAAATGGGCGCTGACCGTGTTCGTTGCCCTGTCGTTCCTGCTGATCCTCAACCTGGGTTACTGGCAGGAAACCATGGAAACCCTGGCGCAGGTGACCTTCGCCACGGTGGTGTGCGTGGTGATCGGCGTGCCGCTGGGCATCCTTGCCGCACACAAACCCATGTTTTACACCGCCATGCGCCCGGTGCTGGACTTGATGCAGACGGTGCCCACCTTCGTCTACCTGATCCCTACCCTGACCCTGTTCGGCCTGGGTGTGGTACCGGGGCTGATCTCTACCGTGGTGTTCGCTATCGCCGCGCCTATCCGCCTCACCTACCTGGGCATCTGCGATGTGCCGCAAGAGCTGATGGACGCGGGTAAAGCGTTCGGCTGCTCGCGCCGCCAGCTGCTTACCCGTATCGAACTGCCGCACGCCATGCCAAGCATCGCTGCCGGCGTCACCCAGTGCATCATGCTGTCGCTGTCGATGGTGGTCATTGCCGCCCTGGTCGGCGCGGACGGCTTGGGCAAACCTGTGGTCAACGCACTGAACACCGCCGATATTTCCCTGGGCTTCGAAGCGGGCCTGGCGATCGTGCTGCTGGCGATCATGCTCGACCGTATCTGCAAGCAACCGGAACTGCCGGTAAGGGGTGAGGCATGAGCATCATTCGTTTCGAAGACGTCGACGTCATTTTCTCCAACAAGCCGCGCGAGGCGCTGTCGCTGCTGGATCAAGGCAAGACCCGCGAGCAGATCCTCAAGCAGACCGGCCTGGTGGTGGGCGTCGAAAAAGCCAACCTGGATATCAACAAGGGCGAAATCTGTGTACTCATGGGCCTGTCCGGCTCGGGCAAGTCGAGCCTGCTGCGCTGCATCAACGGCCTGAACACCGTCAGCCGCGGCAAGTTGTTCGTCGAGCACGAAGGCAAGCACATCGACATTGCCCACTGCACACCGGCCGAGCTGAAGATGATGCGCACCAAGCGCATTGCCATGGTGTTCCAGAAATTCGCCCTGATGCCCTGGCTGACGGTGCGCGAGAACATCAGCTTTGGCCTGGAAATGCAGGGCCGCCCGGAGAAAGAGCGGCGCAAGCTGGTCGACGAAAAGCTGGAGCTGGTGGGCCTGACCCAATGGCGCAACAAGAAGCCCGACGAGTTGTCTGGCGGCATGCAGCAGCGTGTAGGCCTGGCCCGGGCGCTGGCGATGGATGCCGACATCTTGCTGATGGACGAACCGTTCTCGGCCCTCGACCCGCTGATCCGCCAAGGCCTGCAGGACGAACTGCTGACCCTGCAGAGCAAGCTGAACAAGACCATCGTGTTCGTCAGCCACGACCTGGACGAAGCCCTGAAACTGGGTACCCGCATCGCCATCATGAAAGACGGGCGGATCATCCAGTACAGCAAGCCGGAAGAAATCGTGCTCAACCCGGCCGACGAATACGTGCGTACCTTCGTTGCCCACACCAACCCGCTGAACGTGCTGTGCGGTCGCAGCCTGATGCGCAGCCTGGACAACTGCAAACGGGTGAACGGCTCAGTGTGCCTGGACCCGGGTATCGATTCGTGGCTGGACCTGGGCGAAGGTGGCGCGCTCAAGCGTGCACGCCAGGGCCAAAACGGGCTGGACATGCAGAACTGGGCACCGGGGCAGGATGTGGAGCTGCTGCAGCGCAAGCCAACGGTGGTGCACGCCGACATCGGCATGCGCGAAGCGCTGCAGATTCGTTATCAGACGGGCAACAAGCTGGTGTTGCAGGATAACGACCGGGTGGTGGGGATTCTTGGGGATACCGAGCTTTATCACGCGCTGCTCGGCAAGAATCACGGGTGATGCAATTGGGGCCGCGTTGCGGCCCCAATCAATCTGTCAGCGAACGACGATGCCGCGCGAAGCCATGTAGGCTTTGGCCTCAGGCACCGTGTACTCACCAAAGTGGAAGATACTGGCCGCCAGCACCGCACTGGCATGCCCTTCCAGAATACCGTCAGCCAGGTGCTGCAGGTTACCCACACCACCCGAAGCAATCACCGGAATACCCAGCGCATCGCTGATGGCCCGGGTAACGCCCAGGTCAAAGCCGTTCTTCATGCCGTCCTGGTCCATGCTGGTCAGCAGGATCTCGCCAGCCCCCAGGCCTTCCATCTTCTTCGCCCACTCGACTGCATCCAGCCCGGTCGGCTTGCGCCCACCGTGGGTGAAGATTTCCCAGCGCGGTGCTTCACCCGGCCCGGACACCTTCTTGGCATCGATGGCGACAACGATGCACTGCGAGCCGAAACGGTCAGCGGCCTCGCCCACAAACTCCGGGTTGAACACCGCCGCCGTGTTGATCGATACCTTGTCGGCACCAGCGTTGAGCAGGTTGCGAATATCCTGCACGGTCCGCACGCCACCGCCCACGGTCAGCGGGATGAACACCTGGCTGGCCATGCGCTCGACGGTATGCAGGGTGGTGTCGCGGCCATCGACGCTGGCGGTGATGTCGAGGAAGGTGATTTCATCGGCACCCTGCTCGTCGTAGCGACGGGCGATTTCCACCGGGTCGCCAGCATCACGGATGTTCTCGAACTTGACGCCCTTGACCACCCGGCCGTTGTCCACGTCCAGGCAAGGGATGATGCGCTTGGCCAGTGCCATGGTTCAGTCCTCAGCCTTGGTAGTTGTCGCAGAAGGCCTGGGCCTCGGCGACATCGAGGGTGCCTTCGTAGATGGCACGGCCGGTAATGGCGCCGATGATGCCCGGGGCCTTGGCGTCCAGCAGGGCCTTGATGTCGCCCAGGTTGTGGATGCCGCCCGAGGCGATTACCGGAATGCGGGTGGCCTCGGCCAGTGCCTTGGTGAACGGCACGTTGCAGCCCTGCATCATGCCGTCCTTGGCGATGTCGGTGTAAACGATCGACGACACGCCATCCGCCTCGAAACGCTTGGCCAGGTCGATAACCTGAACCGCGCTGACTTCGGCCCAGCCATCGGTGGCAACGAAGCCGTCTTTGGCATCCAGGCCAACAATGACCTTGCCCGGGAAGGCCTTGCACGCTTCGGCCACGAACTCCGGCTCTTTGACCGCCTTGGTGCCGATGATGACGTAGCTGACGCCAGCCTTGACGTAGTGCTCGATGGTTTCCAGCGAGCGGATGCCGCCGCCGATCTGGATCGGCAGGGTCGGGTAGCGCTTGGCGATGGCGGTGACCACTTCACCGTTGACCGGCTGGCCTTCGAAAGCGCCGTTGAGGTCGACTAGGTGCAGGCGGCGGCAGCCACCCTCGACCCACTTGGCGGCCATGCTTACCGGGTCGTCGGAAAAAACCGTGGAGTCTTCCATGCGGCCCTGGCGCAGGCGCACACAGGCGCCGTCCTTCAGATCGATAGCGGGGATAATCAGCATCTTGGGAACCTGTCTGTTCTTAGGGTTTCAGGGCTTCTCGAGCGCCCACAGATCACTTTCGATGCTCTCGAACCGCTCCTTGAGGTGCAGCTGAACATCGGCAATCGCCCTGTTGTAGTAATGGGGTGCAATTTCTTTGCTGAACAGCTCGAGGACCTCGGCCACCTCGAACGACCCCAACTGCAGCTCGAAACGGTCTTCGAGGAAGCGCTTGAGGGTGTCGAGCGCGTCGCGCTCCTGCTCGGGGGCCAGGGTAATGACCGGGGCCTTGGTCTTCGACCTGCTCATTTACCAGCGCCCGTCCCAGGCGACGAAGTTCTGCAGCAACTGCAGGCCATGGGTATGGCTCTTCTCCGGGTGGAACTGCACGGCAAAGCGCGAGCCATCGGCCAGCGCAGCGGCGAAATCGACACCGTAATGGCCGCGACCGACCACCTGGCCCGGCTTGCCGGCATTGATGTAGTAGCTGTGCACGAAGTAGAAACGCGCGCGGTCGGGGATGTCGTGCCACAGCGGGTGGTCGATGGTCTGGCCCACTTCGTTCCAGCCCATGTGCGGCACCTTCAGGTGCTCGCCGTCTTCTTTCAGGTCTTTGCCGAAGAAGCGCACCTGCCCGGGGAACAGGCCGATGCAGTCGACACCGTCGTTCTCTTCGCTGTGCTCCAGCAGTGCCTGCATGCCGACGCAGATGCCGAGGAACGGACGGTCTTGGCTCACTTCACGCACCAGGCTGTCGAAGCCCAGGCGGCGGATTTCGGCCATGCAGTCGCGGATCGCGCCTACACCCGGGAACACCACGCGGTCAGCTTCACGGATGACCGCAGCGTCGCTGGTGACCAGCACCTTGCCGGCGCCGACGTGCTCAAGCGCCTTGGCCACCGAGTGCAGGTTGCCCATGCCATAGTCGATTACGGCTACCGTCTGCATTTACAAGCACCCTTTGGTCGACGGCATTTGCCCGGCCATGCGCTCGTCGAGGGTCACGGCCATGCGCAACGCGCGGCCAAAAGCCTTGAACACGGTTTCGATCTGGTGGTGGGTGTTGTGGCCACGCAGGTTGTCGATGTGCAGGGTCACCAGGGCGTGGTTGACGAAGCCCTGGAAGAACTCCTGGAACAGGTCGACATCGAAGCCGCCGACGCTGGCACGGGTGTAAGGTACGTGCATCTGCAGGCCTGGGCGGCCGGAGAAGTCGATGACTACGCGCGACAGTGCTTCGTCCAGCGGCACGTAGGCGTGGCCGTAGCGGAAGATGCCTTTCTTGTCACCGATGGCCTGGGCGAATGCCATGCCCAGGGTGATACCGACGTCTTCGACGGTATGGTGATCGTCGATATGCGTGTCACCCTTGCACTCGATATCCAGATCGATCAGCCCATGGCGGGCGATCTGGTCCAGCATGTGTTCAAGGAAAGGCACGCCGATATCGAATCGGGCCTTGCCACTGCCATCGAGGTTGATCGAGCACTTGACCTGGGTTTCCAGGGTATTGCGCTCGACGGAAGCCTTACGTTCGACCATCACCAGCTCCGCAAAATCATGGGGCGAAAAGGGCTCCATTATAGGCCCAGAACGCGCCAGCTTGAAACGCGGATGACATATGGCAAAACGAGGAATTACGGGGGCTGGATGCAGTTACAAGTCTATACAAGCAAGTAATCGGGGCTGCTTTGCAACCCCGATGTCCGGGATCAGTGGAACAGCGCTGCAGTTTTCTGCAAGGTTACCCACACCCCCCAGACCAACGGCACAACCACCACCGCCCAGGCCAACAGCACCAGCGGCAGGCTGCCCGGTGCGGCTCTCCACTCCAGCGAACGCGCACCGTCGGCCCCTTTGTCATGGCTCAACGCTCGCTCGGCCGCCAGTTCGGCATCGCTCATGAAGTGCTTGTCGGCCACCGGCCGCACCAGCATGTTGCAGATAAAGCCCAGTACCAGCAGGCCGGCGAGGATGTACAGGGTCATGTCGTAGGCCGCCGCACGCTCAACCCCCGCCGCCAGTTGGTATTCGCGCAGGTAGGTGATCAACACAGGCCCCAATACCCCCGCCGCCGCCCAGGCGGTCAGCAGGCGACCATGAATGGCGCCGACCATCTGCGTACCGAACAGGTCGGCCAGGTAGGCCGGCACCGTGGCAAAACCACCGCCGTACATTGAAAGGATGATGCAGAACGCCGCCACGAACAGCGCAACGTTACCCAGGTGCCCCATGTTCGGCACCAGGCTGTAAAGGCCCACACCCAGGGCGAAGAAGGCGAAGTAGGTGTTCTTGCGGCCGATGTAGTCGGAGAACGACGCCCAGAAGAACCGCCCACCGATGTTGAACAGGCTCAACAGGCCGGTAAAGCCGGCAGCAATCGCGGCAATCTGCGCCAACTGAGCCGCATTCAGCTCACTGAACGTCAGCTCGTTGCCCAGCAATTTGCCCGCGAACACTTCCTGCAGGAGTGGCGATGCCATGCCGAGAATGCCGATGCCGGCCGACACGTTCAGGCACAACACCAGCCAGATCAAGGCGAATTGTGGGGTTTTCCAGGCCACACTGACGTGCACATGGCGGTCGGTGACCATGGCATTGCCAGCTTTTCTGGCCGGAGCGACCCAGCCTTCGGGCTTCCAGCCAGTCGGCGGCACGCGGTACGCCAGGGCGCCAGCGGTCATGAATACAAAGTAGATCGCCGCCATGGCGACGAAGCTCTGCCATACGCCCACTTCGTGCTCATTGCCAAAGTGCCCCATCAGCGCAGTGGCCAGTGGTGCCCCCACCATGGCACCGCCGCCAAAGCCCATGATCGCCATGCCGGTGGCCATGCCGCGTTTGTCAGGGAACCATTTGATCAGCGTCGACACGGGCGAGATATAGCCCAGCCCCAGGCCGATACCGCCAATGACACCGGAGCCCAGCCACATCAGCCACAGCTGGTGGGTTTTCACGCCAATGGCCGAGATCAGCATGCCGCCGCACCAGCACAGCGCCGAGACCAGGCCGGCCTTGCGCGGGCCGGCGTGCTCCAGCCACCCGCCCAGTACGGCCGCCGAGCACCCCAGGAAAACAAAGAACAGGGTGTACACCCAACTCAGCATCGAGATCGGCCAGTCGCATTCGGCGCTGAACATACGGGCCATGAAGCCCATGTCCGCTGCACAGGCGACAGGCGCGGTGATGCCGAGGGCTTGCGAAAGGGGCAACCAGAACACCGAGAAACCATAGGCCATGCCAATGCACAGGTGAATGGCCAGGGCGGCTGGCGGGACCAGCCAGCGGTTGAAGCCCGGGCGGGCGATGATGCGTTCCTTCGTCAGGAAGCCAGGCGCACTGGCCACAGAGCCGGTTGCGACGATACTGGTCATGGATCTGATCCTTTTTATGGGGAGGGTGCTCGCAAAGCGGCGCAAGGGTAGCAGAGCCAAGTAGCGCGAAAGCAGTCTGATATCGTTAATTCTTGCCCGGCTGAAACGGTCATATTTGCTTGTGGAAAGCCGTACCCTCTGCTGCAAGCGTAAGAAATGCCCTGTATCTCTGGTCGAATACGCAGGGACATCCACTGCGGCGTTATACTCTGCCGCCTGAATTTCACTAACGGACTACAAGGACTCGCCCATGAAAGCGTTCGGCAAAATCCTGGGACTGGGGCTTCTCGGGTTGCTGCTGATCATCGTGGCGCTGGGCTTCGCCCTGACCCACCTCTTTGATCCCAACGACTACAAAGACGAGATTCGGCAGCTGGCGCGCGACAAGGCTAACGTCGAACTGACACTCGACGGGGATATCGGCTGGAGCCTGTTCCCGTGGCTAGGCCTGGAGCTGCATGAGGCCAGCATTGCCACCCTGGCCAAACCCAAGGAACCGTTCGCCGACCTGCAAATGCTCGGCCTGTCCGTGCGTGTGCTGCCGCTGCTGCGCCGCGAAGTGCAGATGAGCGACGTACGCGTCGAGGGCCTGAACCTGACCCTGACCCGTGACGAACACGGCCACGGCAACTGGGAAGACATCGGCAAACCGCTGCCCGCGCAAAACGCCACCCCTGCCGATGCGCAGGCCAATGCCTCCGTTCAGGCACCCGCTGAACAGAAGCCGGCACCTGCCGAAGGCAACGAGCGCGCCGTCAAGCTGGACATCGACAGCCTGACCGTCAACAACGCCCGCGTGCAGTACACCGATGCCAAGACCGGCCAAAGCTATAGCGCCGAAAGCATCCAGCTAAGCACGGGCCCGGTCCACGAAGGCGCCAACATTCCGCTCAAGGCCAGCGCCTTCATCAGCGCCAGCGAGCCGAACATCAAAGCCCGCACCGAACTGGCCGGCGAGCTGCGCTTCGACCGCAAGCTCAAGCGCTACAACTTCGAAGACATGCGCCTGTCGGGCGAAACCTCGGGTGAACCCACCGGCGGCAAGACCGTGACATTCGCCGCCCAAGGCCAGCTGCTGGCCGACCTGGCTGCCAATGTCGCCTCCTGGAACGGCCTGAAAGTCTCGGCCAACCAGCTGCGAGCCCTGGGCGAGCTGAACCTGCGTGACCTGGACAAGGTGCCACAGCTGAGCGGCGGCCTGTCCATCGCCCAGTTCAACCTGCGCACCTTCCTCGACAGCATTGGCCGCCCGCTGCCGGCCACCAACGACCCGGCAGCCTTCGCCAAGCTGGAGCTGGTGACCCGATTGCAGGGCACAGCAAACAGTTTGGCCCTGGAAGACCTGGCCGTGAAACTGGACGACAGTACCTTCAGTGGCCGTGTGGCCGTGGAAGACTTCGCCAAGCAGGCCCTGCGCCTGCAACTGAAGGGCGATACCTTCGACGCTGACCGCTACCTGCCCGCCAAGAGCGAAGAGGCCAAGGGCGCCACTGCCGCGCGCCAAGCCGAGGTCAAGCAGCAAGAGGCCAGCGCCGTGGCCGGTGCCGGCACCACACCATTGCCCAACGCCCCGACCCAAGTGGCCTGGAGCGACGAAAAGCTGCTGCCGGTCGACCGCCTGCGCGCCCTCGACCTGCAAGCCGACCTGGCCTTTGGCTCGCTGACCGTGGACAAGCTGCCGATCGAAGACGCCCAGCTCAAGGCCATCGGCCAAGGCGGCCTGCTGACCCTGCAAACCCTGCGCGGCGAGCTGTACAACGGCACCTTCGAAGCCAAGGGCACGGTCGACGTGCGCCCTGCCGTACCGCAACTGGGTGTGAACACCAATATCCAGCGGGTGCCGGTAGAGCACTTCATCAAGACCGAAGGCAAGGACCAGGCACCACCGGTCAAAGGCCTGCTGACCCTGACCAGCGACCTGACCGCCAGCGGCAACAGCCAGAAAGCCCTGGTCGACACCCTCAACGGCAGCGCCAACTTCACCATCAATGATGGCGTGCTGGTCAACGCCAACCTGGAACAGCAGCTGTGCCAGGCCATCGCCACGCTCAACCGCAAGACCCTGAGCGGCGAGCCACGCGGCAAGGACACCCCGTTCCAGGAACTGCGTGGCAGCCTGGTGGTGCGCAATGGCGTTGCCAGCAACCCGGACCTCAAGGCACGCATCCCGGGCCTGACCGTGAACGGTAACGGCGACCTCGACCTGCGTGTGCTGGGCATGGATTACAACGTGGGCGTGATCGTCGAAGGCGACCAACGCGCCATGCCGGACCCAGCCTGCCAGGTCAACGAACGCTACGTTGGCGTTGAAGTGCCGCTGCGCTGCCGTGGTCCGCTGGAGCTTGGTGCCAAGGCCTGCCGTCTGGACCAGAACGGCCTGGGCAAGGTCGCTGCCAAGCTGGCCGGCAACCGCCTGAAAGACAAGATTGACGAAAAGCTCGATGAAAAACTTGGAGACAAAGTGAGCCCGGAAGTGAAAGACGCGCTCAAGGGGCTGTTCAAGCGATGAGCCCCGAGCAGTTCTCCAGCGCTGTGCTGGATTGGTATGACGAGCACGGCCGGCACGACCTGCCCTGGCAACAGGGCATCACCCCGTACCGGGTGTGGGTGTCGGAAATCATGTTGCAGCAGACCCAGGTCAGCACCGTGCTCAACTACTTCGACCGCTTCATGCAGGCGCTGCCGACCGTGCAGGCCCTGGCCGAAGCGCCGGAGGACGAAGTGCTGCACCTGTGGACGGGGCTGGGCTATTACACCCGTGCACGCAACCTGCAAAAGGCCGCCAGGATCGTCGTCGAGCAACATGGCGGCGAATTCCCACGCAGTGTCGAGCAGCTCACCGAGCTGCCCGGCATCGGCCGCTCCACCGCAGGCGCCATCGCCAGCATCAGCATGGGCATTCGTGCGCCGATTCTGGATGGCAACGTCAAGCGCGTACTGGCCCGCTACACCGCCCAGGCGGGCTACCCCGGCGAACCTAAGGTGGCCAACCAGCTGTGGGCCACGGCCGAGCGCTTTACCCCGCAGCAGCGCGCCAACCACTACACCCAAGCGATGATGGACATGGGCGCCACGCTGTGCACGCGCAGCAAGCCCAGCTGCCTGATCTGCCCGCTGCAGCGCGGCTGCGAAGCGCACCTGCACGGTGAAGAAACCCGCTACCCCGAGCCCAAGCCGCGCAAGGCACTGCCGCAGCGGCGTACGCTAATGCCACTGCTGGCCAACCACGAAGGCGCCATCCTGCTTTACCGCCGCCCCTCCAGCGGGCTGTGGGGAGGGTTGTGGAGCCTGCCGGAACTGGACGACATCGCCCAACTCGATGACCTGGCCTACCAGCATGGCCTGCGCCTGGCTGACAGCCGCGCCATGGACAGCCTGACCCACACCTTCAGCCACTTTCAGCTGGCCATCGAGCCTTGGCTGGTGCGCGTCGACCCGGTCGGTCAGCACATGGCCGAGGCCGACTGGCTCTGGTATAACCTCGCCACCCCGCCGCGCCTGGGCCTTGCCGCCCCGGTGAAAAAGCTGCTTAAACGCGCGGCCGACGAACTGATTGCAGGAGACACCCGATGACCCGCACCGTGATGTGCCGCAAGTACCAAGAAGAACTGCCAGGCCTGGAACGCCCGCCCTACCCAGGCGCCAAGGGCCAGGACATCTTCGAACACATCTCGCAGAAGGCCTGGGCCGACTGGCAGAAGCACCAGACCATGCTGATCAACGAAAAGCGCCTGAACATGATGAACGCCGAAGACCGCAAATTCCTCCAGACCGAGATGGACAAGTTTTTCGCCGGCGAAGAATACGCGCAGGCGGAAGGCTACGTTCCACCGGCCGAATGACCCCAAAAATCGTAAGCGACGGAATTAATTTAAAATTTTTTCAAAAAGTCGTTGACGAGCGGTCCGGAAATCTATTTAATTCACCTCGTCGCCCAGATAGCTCAGTCGGTAGAGCAGAGGATTGAAAATCCTCGTGTCGGCGGTTCGACTCCGTCTCTGGGCACCACCTTCAAGCTTCTGGTGGTTGCAAAGTTACCCGAAGCGACACAAGAAACCCGCCCAGTGCGGGTTTTTTGTTGTCTACAGTTTTCTTATTGACCAACATCAAATAGCCATTATCCGCTCACCTTCAAAATCGAGGATGGACATCCGACTCGACTTACAAGGACCTCCATGAGCGAAGAATCCCCCCTCCTGCTCCCTGCCCCAAGTGAACCCGCTATTACCCCGGCCCGCACGCGCCGCCCACGCCAGCGCAAGCCGGAGCCGACGATTACCAGCATCAGCCAGCAGCCTGCTGCACTGGAAGTGGCCACTGCCCCCAGGGGCAGCAACGAAGACAGCACAAGTGCGCGACTGCCGGCCAGCTACCCATACCGCACCCGCTTGCGCCGCCAGGAATACGAGAAAGCCAAGCATGAACTGCAGATCGAGTTGTTGAAGGTGCAGAGCTGGGTGAAGGAAACCGGCCAGCGCGTCGTGGTCCTGTTCGAAGGGCGCGATGCTGCAGGCAAGGGCGGCACCATCAAGCGCTTCATGGAGCACCTCAACCCTCGCGGTGCGCGCATCGTTGCCCTGGAGAAGCCTTCCGAGCAGGAACAGGGCCAGTGGTATTTCCAGCGCTATATCCAGCACCTGCCCACAGCGGGGGAAATGGTGTTCTTCGACCGTTCCTGGTACAACCGCGCCGGGGTCGAGAAGGTGATGGATTTCTGTACACCGCTGCAGTACCTGGAGTTCATGCGCCAGGCGCCGGACCTTGAGCGCATGCTGTGCAACAGTGGCATCCTGTTGTTCAAGTACTGGTTCTCTGTAAACCGCGAAGAGCAGCTGCGCCGCTTCATCTCTCGCCGCGACGACCCGCTCAAGCACTGGAAACTTTCGCCCATCGACATCAAGTCGCTGGACAAGTGGGACGATTACACCAGCGCCAAGGAAGCGATGTTCTTCCATACCGACACCGCCGATGCGCCATGGACGGTGATCAAGTCCGATGACAAGAAGCGTGCGCGGATCAACTGCATCCGGCATTTTCTGCACTCGCTGGATTATCCAGGCAAGGACCTCAGCGTGGCGCATGCACCGGATGAACTGCTGGTCGGGCGGGCTTCGCGCGGTTTTGAAGAAGACGAAGCCACCCAGCCGGCAGCCTGAAGACTTAACCTGCCCTCGAAAAACCCCGCAGCCCGAAGACGGGCTGCGGGCAAACCTTATTCATCCTCCATGGAACGAAGGTGCTCGAAAGCGTCCTCTGTCATGTGGCCCAGATAGGAAACACTGTGCAGGTTCAGCGAAAACTCACTGTCGTTTTTGGCTTTTTCCATAATTGCGAGAATGTCGGCCTTTGTAATCAACTGCAGCTTGCACTTGGCGAAGCCAGTAGCATAGAAAAGGTCACCCTCTTCGTCGTAGCCATACAGGGTCACAAGATAGAAATGCTTCATGGTTCTCTCCTTAAGCGCAACTGTGCTCATTCTGAAAACGCCGATTTGGCGTAGTGAGCCCCCCAAAAAATGGGTGGCAGCGAGAGAGAGGTTACGCAGGGCAAGCTGTGGGCATAATCTGGATACGCCTCCTCATCAACTGGCACCAGCCTGCACTGCGCCAGCACACGGCTTGGGTTTCTCGGGCAATTGCGCTTCAATACGCACTTTTCAGCCCCCCCAAGGATTGCCCCATGGCCACCCCTACCAAGCAACAGAAACGCGCCAAGCGCGCCGCCAGCAAGGCCAAGCAGAACCGCATGGTACGCAGCGGCCAGGCGGTCAAGGCCAGTGCCGGTGACAGCGCCAGCGTCGAGCAGGTGTACAACAAGGCCATGGAGTCGGGCAGCTACGACGCGATGTTCAACAAGATGAAGGAAGCCCAGGAGAGCGGCGGCCTGGTACCGATGATTTCGGTGTTCCTGGTAGACCCGCTGCTGGCCCTGGTGCTGAAGGGGCACAAGGAAGAACACGCCACCGACTACATCGTGCTGGTGTTCAACGCCTATCGCAAATGGCTGGACGGCGCTGATGAAGAGGCCACCATGGCCTGGCTGGAGAGCGATGAGTTCCAGGAGGCTTATATCGCCGCTTCCGAGCTGGTGGCCAAGCAGCAGCAACAGCAGAAGCAGTTTGGCTGACAGAACCATGTAACCTGCCCGCGAAAGGGCCGGCACAGGCAACAAAAAAGGCCGCGCCCTTCACAGGGCGCGGCCTTTTCGTTACAGCCAGCGCGGATCAGTTGTCCAGCGCTACCCGCCCGGCAGCTTCACGCTTGCGGTGCACCAGCAAGCCAGCCGCCACCACGCCAATGCTCAGCAGCGCAGTCGCAATGATCTCAGCACGGTGATCCTCACGCAGCGCCATCACCACCAGAATGGCAATGATGAAGGCAATGGTCGCCCAGGTCAGGCCCGGGAACAGCCACATCTTGAAGGTAATCTTCTCGCCGCGGGCTTCACGCTGGGCACGCATGCGCAGTTGCGACACGGCAATCACCAGGTACACCAGCAGCGCAATGGCGCCGGAGCTGGCCAGCAGGAACTCGAACACCTGAGCCGGTGCCACGAAGTTGGCGAACACACAGAGGAACGCCGCTGCAGTGGACAGCAATACCGCCACATGCGGGGTCGCCGACTTGGTGGTGCGCTGGGCAATGGCCGGGGCATCGCCACGCTTGCTCAGCGAGAACAGCATGCGCGAAGAGGTGTACAGCGCCGAGTTCAGGCAGCTGGTCACGGCAATCAGCACGACGATGTCGACGATCAGCTTGGCATTCGGCACGCCGATGCGGCTCAGCACGGTCTGGTAGGAACCGGTCTCGGCCAGGGCCGGGTCGTTCCATGGCACCAGGGCCACCACCAGGAAGATCGACACCAGGTAGAACAGGCAGATACGCCAGATCACCGAGTTGGTGGCGCGGCTGATCTGCTTGCCCGGGTCCTTCGACTCGGCAGCAGCGATGGTGACGATTTCAGTACCCATGAACGAGAACATGGTGGTCAGCATGGCTGCCAGCACTGCGCCCAGGCCGTTGGGCATGAAGCCTTGGGTATCGAACAGGTGGCTGGCACCGCTCACTTGGCTGCTTGGCACGAAGCCGAACATGGCAGCGCAACCCACGGCGATGAAGCCGATGATCGCCAACACCTTGAGCAGGGCGAACCAGAACTCGAACTCGCCGTAGTTCTTCACGCTGCACAGGTTGGTCAGGGTCAGCGCCAGGGTAATGATGAGGGAGAACGCCCACAGGTCGACCGCAGGGAACCAGGCGTGCAGGATGGCGGCGGCAGCGTTGGCCTCCAGCGGAATCACCAGCACCCAGAACCACCAGTACAGCCAGCCAATGGTGAAACCGGCCCAACGCCCGATGGCGCGGTCGGCGTATGTAGAGAACGAACCGGTGTCTGGCGAAGCGACCGCCATTTCACCCAGCATGCGCATCACCAGCACGACCAGCGTACCGGCAGCAGCGTAAGCCAGCAGCACGGCCGGGCCGGCCGCTGCGATGGCGTGGCCAGAGCCTACGAACAGGCCGGCACCGATGACGCCAGCGATGGACAGCATGGTGACATGCCGTTGTTTGAGCCCCTGAGCGAGGTCATTGGAATTGTTACCGCTCATTGAAACTACCTTTGTAAGGAGTGGACCACTCCGACTGCGGGTACGGAGCGCGCCAAGGGTTGACCTAGGCGTCGCTGCAATCGGCGGTTTCCTACTGGCAATAAGCAGGCCATGTGCTGAATGCATTCGCCAGAAACTTCTGCAGGCCTTTTAGGACAAGGTTTGGAGGGCTTTCAGCCACACCTTGACCGAAAGGGCGCCAAATCATCGGATTACTGAAATACCCACTTACAAACGCACCAAAGGTGCTCCACGGTAACACCTGTGCACCACTGCAATGCGAAAAAGTGCAACCTATGGGTACAACCTCAAAAGCGCCTGACGCATTCGCGGGTAAACCTGCACCCACTGCAAACGTTTGACCTAAAGGTCGGGTTTACCCCTTCAATGGGCCAAAACCGCTTCCATGAGCGGGCCAAAGCTGGCACCATCGCGCCTTTTTTCATCAAGGCTCTGGTGCTGGGCGACACCTTCGCGGACATCTGCGCGACGTTACGCTGTAGCGATGCGACAAACTGCCCCACCAGTGCCCACAGTCCCCGGCGACCCTGTTGGCCGTCATAATGCCGCTATGCTAGCTTGGCGCACGCCAGGAAGGCCGCCAACAGCTGGGAACGCACCCGAACACATGAGGACCGCACATGGCTCAGGCCACGCCCGCGCTGGAAATCCGCAATCTGCACAAACGCTACGGCGAGCAGGAAATTCTCAAGGGTATTTCGCTGACCGCTCGCGACGGTGACGTGATCTCCATCCTGGGGTCGTCCGGCTCCGGCAAGTCCACCCTGCTGCGCTGCATCAACCTGCTCGAGAACCCGCACCAGGGCGAAATACTGGTGGCCGGCGAAGCCCTCAAGCTCAAGGCCGCCAAGAACGGCGACCTGATCGCAGCCGACAACCGCCAGATCAACCGCCTGCGCAGCGAAATCGGCTTTGTCTTCCAGAACTTCAACCTGTGGCCGCACATGTCGATCCTCGACAACATCATCGAGGCGCCACGCCGCGTGCTCGGCCAAAGCAAGGCCGAGGCCATCGAAGCCGCCGAAGCGCTGCTGAACAAGGTTGGCATCTACGACAAACGCCACAGCTACCCCGCCCAGCTTTCCGGTGGCCAGCAACAGCGCGCCGCCATTGCCCGTACCCTGGCCATGAAGCCCAAGGTCATCCTGTTCGACGAGCCAACCTCGGCACTCGATCCGGAAATGGTCCAGGAAGTGCTTAACGTTATCCGCGCACTGGCCGAAGAAGGCCGTACCATGCTGCTGGTAACGCACGAGATGAGCTTTGCCCGCCATGTGTCCAGTGAAGTCGTCTTCCTGCACCAGGGCCTGGTAGAAGAGCAGGGATCGCCGCAACAGGTCTTCGAAAACCCGACCTCGGCGCGTTGCAAGCAATTCATGTCCAGCCACCGCTAACGGAGCAATACATGCACACTTACAAGAAGTTCCTCCTGGCAGCTGCTGCCACGCTGGTGATGTCGGCAAACGCCATGGCCGCAGAAAAACTGCGCATGGGCATCGAAGCCGCCTACCCACCGTTCAACAACAAGGACGCCAGCGGTAACGTGGTCGGCTTCGACAAAGACATCGGCGACGCCCTGTGCGCCAAGATGAAAGTCGAGTGCTCGGTCGTCACCTCCGACTGGGACGGCATCATCCCGGCCCTGAACGCCAAGAAGTTCGACTTCCTAGTGTCGTCGCTGTCGATCACCGACGAGCGCAAACAGGCCGTCGACTTCACCGAGCCGTACTACTCCAACAAGCTGCAGTTCATTGCGCCGAAAAACGTCGACTTCAAGACTGACAAAGAGTCGTTGAAGGGCAAGGTCATCGGCACCCAGCGCGCCACCCTGGCCGGTACCTACTTGGAAGACAACTTCAAAGGCGTCGACATCAAACTGTACGACACCCAGGAAAACGCCTACCTGGACCTGGTGTCCGGTCGCATCGACGGCATCCTGGCCGACAAGTACGTGCAGTACGAGTGGCTGAAGAGCAAAGACGGCTCGAACTTCGAGTTCAAGGGCGAGCCGGTGATGGACAGCGACAAGATCGGCATTGCCGTGCGCAAAGGTGACACCAAGCTGCGCGACGACCTGAACAAAGCCCTGGCCGAAATCAAGGCCGACGGCACGTACAAGAAGATCAACGACAAGTACTTCCCGTTCAGCATCGAATGACCCGCCCTGACCGGCGCGCCCCGTGGCGCGCCAGTCCCTAATATGACCTGCCCATGAATATCGACCTGCACGGATTCGGTCCGGCCATGATGGCCGGCACCCTGATGACCGTAAAACTGGCGCTTTGCGCCTTGCTGCTGGGGCTGGTGCTGGGCCTGCTCGGCGCCCTGGCCAAAACCTCTTCGATCAAGCCGTTGCAATGGCTTGGCGGTTTCTACTCGACCCTGGTTCGCGGCGTGCCCGAACTGCTGTGGGTTCTGCTTATTTATTTCGGCACCGTCGGGTTGATGAACGCCCTCGGCGAGGCCCTGAACATGCCAGGCCTTGAGCTCAGTGCCTTTGCCGCAGGCGTGATCGCCCTGGGCCTGTGCTTCGGCGCCTACGCCACCGAAGTGTTCCGTGGTGCCATCCTGGCGATTCCCAAGGGCCACCGTGAAGCTGGCCTGGCACTGGGACTGTCCAAGGGCCGCATCCTGTCGCGGATCATCCTGCCGCAGATGTGGCGCATCGCCCTGCCGGGCCTTGGCAACCTGTTCATGATTTTGATGAAGGACACCGCGCTGGTGTCGGTGATCGGCCTGGAAGAAATCATGCGCCACGCGCAAATCGGCGTGACCGTGACCAAGGAGCCGTTCACCTTCTACATGGTCGCGGCCTGCATCTACCTGAGCCTGACCGTCATTGCCATGATCGGTATGCACTTCATGGAAAAACGCGCCGCTCGCGGCTTTGCGAGGGCTGAATAATGAATTGGGAAGTCATCTTCAAATGGCTGCCACGCCTGGCCGAGGGCGCGGTCCTGACCCTGGAGCTGGTGGCCATTGCGGTGGTTGCCGGGTTGATCCTGGCCATCCCGCTGGGCATCGCCCGCTCCTCGCGCCACTGGTACGTGCGCGCCGTGCCGTTCAGCTACATCTTCTTCTTCCGCGGCACGCCGCTGCTGGTGCAGCTGTTCCTGGTCTACTACGGCCTGGCGCAGTTCGATGCCGTGCGCTCCAGCTCGCTGTGGCCGTACCTGCGCGATCCGTTCTGGTGCACGGTGCTGACCATGACCCTGCACACCGCCGCCTACATCGCCGAGATCCTGCGCGGCGCGCTGCAATCGATCCCCAAAGGTGAGATCGAGGCGGCACGGGCGCTGGGCATGTCGCGTGGCAAGGCGCTGTTCTACATCATGCTGCCGCGTGCTGCGCGCATCGGCCTGCCGGCGTACAGCAACGAAGTGATCCTGATGCTCAAGGCCAGCGCCCTGGCCAGTACCGTGACCCTGCTGGAACTGACCGGCATGGCCCGCACCATCATTGCCCGTACTTACCTGCCGGTGGAGATCTTCTTTGCTGCGGGTGTGTTCTACCTGGTGATCTCGTTCCTGCTGGTGCAAGGCTTCAAGCTGCTGGAGCGCTGGTTGCGCGTGGATGCCTGCCAGGGTCGCTGAGACCTCACTGACTGCTTCGCGGGCAAGCCCGCTCCCATAGGTAAATCACTGGCCTTTCGAGCTGTGATATACCTGTGGGAGCGGGCTTGCCCGCGAAGAGGCCCTGAAAACCAACATACATCTACCCATGCCCAGCCACCTCCACAGCCACCACCTAAGCACCCGCTTCCAGGCCCTCGACGAGTTCCTGATCGAGCACCAGCAGCTGTGGAAACCCCGCCCCTTCACCACCCTAAGCCTGGACTGGGAAACCACCCACCCCGAGCTTGCCAACCACCTGCGCCACTGCTCACTGGCCGACGCCGAAACCGAATGCCCCGCTGACGCCTTGCCGGCCCCGTTCCCGCATCTGGCCCAACAAGCCCAACAGCTCGCCGCCCTCGGCCACCTCCCGGCAACCGACCTGCCCCCCGCCGCCCACCGCCTGGACGTCGCCGTCCCCGGCCGCAAATGGCAGCAGATCGAAGCCTTCGCCAGCCACCTGGCCTTCCACGACCAGCCCCGCCACTGGCTGGACTGGTGCTCCGGCAAAGGCCACCTCGGCCGCCGCCTGTTGCAACCCGGCCAGCAGCTGACCTGCCTGGAATACGATGCCGATCTGGTCGCAGCCGGCCAGGGCCTGAGCACCCATCATCACTTACCCGCACAGCACGTACATCAAGATGTGATGGCCAGCGACAGCGCCCGCCACCTGGCTGGCGACAAAAGCGTGGTTGCCCTGCACGCCTGTGGCGACCTGCATGTACGCCTGATGCAGCTGGCCAGCCAGCAAGGTTGCCGGCAATTGGCCGTAGCCCCCTGCTGCTACAACCGCATTGCAGTGCAGCAATACCAGCCGTTATCCACAGCCGCGCTAGCGTCCGGCCTGCAGCTGTCGCTGGACGATCTGGGCCTGCCCCTGAGCGAAACCGTTACTGCTGGCGCCCGGGTGCGACGCCAACGCGATACCTCGATGGCCCGGCGCCTGGGCTTCGACCTGCTGCAACGCCAGCAGCGCCAGCGCGATGACTACCTGCCAACACCGTCGCTGCCGGTAGCCTGGCTGGAAAAGCCCTTCGAGCAGTACTGCCGCGACTTGGCCGAACTCAAGCAGCTGCCATTGAATGGCAACCCGGACTGGGCCGCTCTGGAAGCCGCCGGCTGGCAACGCCTGGCCGAAGTACGCAACCTGGAGCGCGTGCGCAACCTGTTCCGTCGGCCATTGGAGTTGTGGCTGGTGCTCGATCGCGCCCTGTTCCTCGAAGAACAAGGCTTTGAGGTGCGCCTCGGCTTGTTCTGCGACTACCTGCTGACCCCGCGCAACCTGCTCATCCTTGCCGAACGCGACCGATAGCCGCAGCACAACCTGTGGATAACTCTGTGAACAAGCTTGTGATTACCTGTTGGATCCCAACGCTATTTCAAGCGCTCGGCTTATTCCTGCTTGTGCGTCAAGCCCAGTAAAAACAGGCGTTTGCGCAAAGACCGGCGGCGCAGCAATCCGGCATGCCTTTCGCGCAAGCTGTCAATGCCACTTGTGCATAAACATTTCTTGTGGTTTGCGCAAGAGGCGTCTGCGGGGTCATTTGTGGGAGCGGCCTTGCGTCGCGAAAGGGCCGCCAAGCGGCCCCGGCGATCTCACATTTTCAATGCGATTTATTCTTGGCAATCTCGATATCGTTCATCAGCGCTTTGGCCATATCGCACAAGTAATCAGCCGCCCCCAGGAATTTATGGTCATCCTCCATATCCCCCTCACGTACCAGGTGCTTGATGTAGCCCATCAGAATCGAAACATGCTCATAGGCCGCATCGACCGGGACGCCGGGCTCTACGCGTAGCAGGTTGAGGGAGGGGTTGCCGGCTGCGAGGAAGGTTTCCACGCCAGCAGTGGTGATTGGCTTGGGGCTGCCGGAATCAGTATCAATCATTTTCAATTTTCAAACTCCCTAGTTCAGAGGAGTTGCCGTGTTCATTCTTTCTCACGGAACAAAGGCGGCAACCGTGCACGAGGTGAGAAACCGAGTGAACATAGGAAGCCCGGCCAGACCATGGTCTGCCCGCGCACGGTCGCCATTACGCAGCCGATACGTTCAAAATCGGGTTCTCACACCCGGTCGCCAGGGCGACCCGAAAACGGTATCCGTGAGCCACTTCCCCGACAACAGCGATACTTCGGCGGCGCGCGTAGGATAGTTCCGAAGCAACCAAACCCTGAAGCCATTAGCTCCCAAGTTCAGAATTTTCGTACAGCTGATGGCCCTTTCGCGGGTTCACCCGAGGCAACAAAAAGCTAAAGCCCCTCCGCTGACCCCGCCCAACGGTGTATCATCCGCCCCCCAATCATTAGAAAGTGACGTCGCGCGCTGCCCGCCAGCCCCGCGACCTTCTGGCGTTGCGCCAGTACCGACAGTGGACCAACGGACCTGACCATCGTGACCCAAGCCAAACCTCTCGCCCTGCTGACCCTCGCCCTGGCCCTGACCGGCTGCGCCAGCGGCACCGCGCCCCACGCCAACAGCAACTTGGGCTGGAACCACCCCGGCATGCAACTGGGCGGCGACAACGGCCTGCCCCTGCGTACCGAAAGCCCTTGCCGCAAGCGCGGCTGCGACAACGACAAGCTTTTCTTCAACCCGGGCAAAAGCGAGCCAAGCGTTACCACGATCCACCGTGGCTGGTAGGAAAATTCTCCTTTTGGGCCGGTGACTTAGGTCTTTTGAGAACATTCGCAACGAAGTGGTTTACAGGCGCCAAACGATCGTTATAATGACGCCCCATTGCCGGTATAGCTCAGATGGTAGAGCAACTGACTTGTAATCAGTAGGTCCCGGGTTCGATTCCTGGTGCCGGCACCATTCAAGGTTCCATAGAAAGCTTTCAAAATCTCTGGAACCCCCGAAAAACCCGCCTTCTGGCGGGTTTTTTCGTTTTGGCGTTCCGTCGGATTCCGGGGGTAGCCAGCACTAATAAGGGTAGTTTTAAGGATAGAGGTCCGTTTCGATATCGGAGACTACCCTTATGGCCCGCACCACTGCCCCGCTCACCGACACCGCCTGTCGCACGGCAAAGCCCAGAGAGCGCGAGTACAAGCTCTTCGACGGCGACGGTCTTTACCTGCTTGTGCAACCCAACGGCCGCAAAGGCTGGCGGCTCAGGTACGTGAAACCCGATGGCCGCGAAGGCCTGACCGCCCTCGGCAGCTACCCGGTGGTCGGGCTGGGCGACGCACGCCGCAAGCGCTTCGAGATCAAGCAGCAGCTCGCCAACGGCATAGACCCCATCCAGTACAAGCAACAAACCAAGACCCAAGCCGTGATCAACGGCCGCACCTTCGAAAGCGTTGCACTCGACTGGTATGCGAGCATGGTGCCGAAGTGGGCGCCCGGCCATGCCAAGACTGTGCTCAGCCGGTTGAAGACTCACGTATTCCCTTTGCTCGGTGCCAGGGCAATCGTTGAACTCGACACCCACGACCTCATGCAGCCACTGGAAGCCGTGACGAAGCGCGGCACCATCGACGTGGCGCTCAGGATCAAGAACTACCTGCAAAGCATCATGCGTGAAGCCAAACGGCTGCGGCTGATCACAGCGAACCCAGCTCACGACCTCGATGGCTCGATCAAGACACCACGGGTAACTCACAGACCCGCACTACCCTTATCACGGCTGCCAGAGCTACTGGCATGCATCGAGGACTACAGAGGTCGCCCGCTCACGCGCCTCACGGTGATGCTGTCGTTGCATGTATTCGTACGCTCCAGTGAACTGCGCTTCGCCCGTTGGAATGAGTTCGACCTCAAGCGCGGAATCTGGGAAATCCCCGACACCCGGCCGGCGCTGGACGGCGTGCCGTTTTCCACAAGGGGTACAAAGATGGCCGGGGACATCCACGTTGTACCCTTATCGCCGCAAGCAGTGGCCTTGCTTGAGCAGATCCACGCGATCACTGGCAAGTTCGAGCTGGTGTTCGCGGGGGATGCCAAGCCGTGGAAACCGATGTCCGAGAACACGGTGAATGCCGCGCTCAGGACGATGGGCTACGACACCAAGGTGGATATCTGCGGCCACGGATTCCGAGCCATGGCGTGCAGTGCGCTGGTCGAGTCCGGGCTGTGGTCAGAGACGGCCATCGAACGGCAGATGAGCCACAAGGAACGCAACAACGTCCGGGCCGCTTATACCCACAAGGCCGAGTTCCTCGAAGAGCGCCGGATGATCATGACCTGGTGGAGCCGGTTTCTGGAGGCGAACCGCGAGGACCATGTGACGCCGCATGAGTTTGCCAAGCAGACGGGCGAGAACGTCACGCGCCTTCGCAGTGCCAAGAGGACCGAGTAAACCGCCGCACCACCACCTCAATTCGCTGTGAAGTTACCCACAGCACCGCATGAGGCTCCTCCGCGCGGGTCCTTTCAAACGGGGCTGCAAAGCCGCCCCGTTTGAAAGGACCATACCTAAGAAAAAAACCGCTGGCACAGCTCACGTCTGTGGAAAACCACTGATGTCCACCGGGGGATAGTTTTATCCACAGGCGCTAAATCTCTGATATCGCGCAGCTTGACGAATATTGTCCACAGGCGTAGACCGGGAGTCGCAAGCGCTGTCGATGACAGCACCCAGGTGGCCCGAACCTTCAAGGCCACGCCGCTTTATGCGGTGGTTCTCCCAAGGGCGATTAGCATCCGGCAGCTCGACCGGTCACTACCCATGTGATGGATGCTCTTACACATATAGCGCTCGTGCGCCAGATACACCGTACCTCGCTGCCCTGCAGCAACCTATCCACTTGGCCGAATACTGCGCCAACCTGTGCCCGTCTCTTTCTTCTGGAAAGAGACGGGCACTTCTAACACTGCTGCAGCCCTGATCGCACATGGCTTTGCGGCAATCCCCCTCGTGACAATCGGCGTGACAAACGCCGATGTCACCAGCAACAGCCCTGTAGATGATGGTGCCGCAGACCAAGGAATGGACTGCACCTGACTGACAGTCAGGCACGCCCCGGTCATCGCATTGCTGCTTGCACATGGCTCAGGATCTCGCGGCACTGGTCTCGTCAGCCAATGCAGCCTCCACCCGCCCACCGGTAACGGTGCTCAGGAGGCCAGATCATGAGATGCCCTTGCTCCCGGACGTAAGGAGCCGCCAGTCCCGCGCTAGAGGACATCCCCACAGGTCGCAGGGGCCTTGATCCCTGATAACACTCAGCATTCTTGGCGGGATGACGTGGGGCAAGGATTGGAGAAGCGGCGATGAGGTGATCGACATGGCATTGGTAGGTAGACGCGATGGCCGCAATTTCGGCTACGGCAGGCAACTGAGCTATGCAGGGCCGCAGGCGTTGAGAGACATGTTCGGCGGCGGCCACTACGGCACGGTGAAGGCACACTGTGATCGGTGGCATGCATTCGTCAAATGGTGCCGCTCCGAACAGGGCCCCGGTATCAATGATGCGCGGGAAATTGATCGGAAGGTATTGGCGGACTATGCGGCGTATCTGCGCGAAGTGGTTGGGCGCGGTGATCTTGCCGTCAGCACCGCACAAAACCGGCTATCCAGCGTTAACAGGACCATGGCGGCGCTTCGCGGTGATCAGTATGTGAAATTGCCAAGTCCGAGCAAGGCGTTGGGTATGCAGCGCAGCGGAGTTCGACACTCGGTGCCGCAGGGCCAAGACCGCAAACAGGTTAAGCAGATTGTCGATGTGCTTTGCCGCGATCACCAGGTAAGGGCCGCTGCAATCGTTCTGTTGGCGCGAGCCACCGGCATGCGCATGCGTGAGGCCATCTTAGCCGACTTGCCACGGCTGAGCCGTGAGGCTAACGACCTAGGCAGGATCAACATCCAGGATGGCACCAAAGGCGGCCGAGCTGGCGCCTCAGCGCCACGATGGATTGCGGTGGACCACCATGTTCAAGACGCACTTAGGTTTGCACGGCAGGTGTCACCTGCGGGCAGCCGCAACCTGATTGCACCAGATGAAAGCTACCTGACTTTCATGCAGGAAATCATCCGCCCTACGCGGGACACCCTGCATGCACACAATCTCAACGGCTTCCATGAGCTACGAGCGGCGTATGCCTGTGAGCGCTACGAGCAGATCACCCAACACCCCGCGCCAGTCAATGGTGGCAAATGTTGCCAGGTAGATAGGAACATTGATCGCGAGGCTCGGAGGCAAATCAGCTTTGAGCTGGGGCACGGGCGGATCGACGTGGTCGCTGCCTATATCGGAGGTGGCAGATGAGTAAGCCATTCGATATGGAGTTGTTTTTGGCTGGCATGCTGACCGGGTCGCACGCGACGAGGCAACGCCACTTACGGCAGGCGATATTTATCCAGACTGAGATCGCAAAGCGCTGGGAACTAAAAACACCTTGGGCCTGGCGGAGAAAGCATGTGGCTTGGTTTCTCGAACAGTGCCTAGGACGACGCAGCAAGGCGACGCGATACTACTACTTACTGACTGTCCGGCTGCTCATTCGACGCCTAGAAAAGTCATGGGATTTTCAATCCACGCTTAAGACCTGATGCTAATAATGATTGGCAGCGGCCGACTAAACGCGGAGGCGGTGCCTCGATAGGGAGAAATCTCGGTGAGCCTCACACGCCTTGGAGCTTAATCATTCCAGCATGGCCGCAAACGAATGCCCTATGTCTATGATGGCATTTTGGTGTAAGATAAAAATTACTCTAAGTATCATACGCCTCCACCGCTGCTCCAAACCCAACAAAAATTAAGTCTTAAAATTTGCCAAATACGGCCTCATAGATAAGATAAAGCGCACATGGAAAGTCCATTAATCAACCTCGCACTTCTCGAAGCTCTTAAAACAGAAAAGTTTAGCGACGAAATTGATCTTTTCCTTCCGTTTATAGCGGTTACAATCTCAGAGCTTGGAATGCCTACGGTCCAAGTTGCAGATATACAGACGAAGCTAAGTGAACTATTTGGATTTCACCCACCAATCTCCGCAATCCGGGTATTAATGACCCGCGCAAAAAATAAAAATCTCCTAATCAAGGAGAATCACGCGTATATACCTAGGGCCGAAAAAATTCAAGAGTAGTCCAACGGTTACTCCAAGAAGAAAGAAGACCTAGAAGTATCGCTTGGTAGTTTGAAAAAAGGTTTCATAGAATATACTCAAGAACGCTTTCAAAAAGAATTACCGTTAGCTGAAGCAGAGAGCTTGATCTTTCAGTTCATCGAAGAAAACGTTTCAGCAGCTGTTAGCCGTAGAGCCTATAACAAGGCAGAATTAGAAAACTCAATAAAAAACACCAGCCACATTACTGCATCATTTATCGGCCACATACACAAAAAAGAACCTGTGTTGCTGGAGCATTTTGGCAGATGCGTCAAAGGCATGTTACTTGCGAACTATCTTTACTTCGCAGACAAGCGAACACAAAAGAAAACTTTCGAAAGAATAACAGTCTACCTAGATTCCCCGCTCATCATTGGCTTGCTAGGATTTAATGGACCATTCAACAAACAAGCAAATGAAGAATTTGTTGAGCTTTTGACCTCGCTGAAGATAAAAGTATGTATCTTTGACAAGACGCTAGATGAGATCGAACGACTTTTATCAGCATGGAAGACGGATATAGCAAAAAAATCTTTCAGGCGCTTTAATACAAAGACTTTGGAACTACTCAGGTCGCAGGGTTATGATGAAGCGCGGCTAGATACAGAAATAAAAACTCTCCATCGCACCATTGAAAACAAGGGCATTAGTATAGTCTTAGGATTCTCCGCAAAGGAACGATTCCAATGCGACGAAGATGCACTAGAGAAAGCTATTGCCGAAAACTTCAAAAAAGAAAAAAACTTAGAGCATGACACTGTCTGCATCTCGCGCGTTCACAACACGCGAGAAGGCCGTCACATACGCGAATTGAGTGAAAGCTTTTCTGTATTCGTAACTAGGAACACAGGCCTAGCAAAATACGCGAACGGCTTTTTCAGCAAAAATGGTTATTCCAGCCCCATTCCAGTTGTGGTATCTGAACAATGGATGACAATCATGTTCTGGCTTAAAAACCCAGACATGACAGGCAAGTTAGCTACTGACCAGGTAGTAGCGACTGCCTACAGCCTTCTTTACACAGACGACAAATTTTGGGATGCATTCCTCGACCGCCTCGACACGATTAAGAGGCGTGGTGACATTTCCGAGGAAGATTTTGTGCTGGTTCGCTGGGATGCTGATCTTCTCCGAATGGTGCAAGATGCTTCCGTCGAAGTCGGCGACGAATTCTCCGAAGAAGATGTATTCGATATTGTTGATGGAATAAAGCGAAAGTACCTCGCTGACTCTGAACAGGCTATTGCGGATCTACAGCAACAGCAAGCCGAAGAAATCCACAGACTACAAGTTGACGCCCAAGCTGCATTGGCTACTGAACGAGAAGCTAAAGATACCGCGCAAGCTGAAAAGGAAACAATAGTTTTAAGACATCAAGCTCTTGAAACTAAAATACGGAAAATCTCCCGTTTTCTCGCCCGCTGCATATCAACTCCAATATGCCTAACTCTTGTTGCTTTCCTGATAATTGCGAGCATTCAATCACTGCCAGCCGGCGTTATCCCACAAGTTCTACAAGACGCGAAATTATTTGAAAACCTTAAACTTTCAGCAACCACCATATCAATTACATTCCTAACCACCTTGGCATGGGGAATATCAAGCTGGGTGTTTGGTCTAGACGTAAAAAAGGTTAACAAATTCATAGAAGATTGGTTGGCGGAAAAAATTCTTGCTTTGTTTATGGGTAAACCAGACATGTAGTATCTGCCCCTAAAACATGAGTCCTTGCACAGGATATTTATTCCTGTGCAAGGGGTGAGGTTGATTCCCCAAAACAGAAAATTCTTCATTTAGGAGCTCAGTAGAGCTTAGGCTTCTCTCTAGCCTAAGAACGATTAAACTAAGACCAGAGGATAGTTTTAGAGATAGCGGGAGAATAGCGCCAATTAAAAAAATAATAAAATCATATAGTTACTGCCTTTTTCGACTCTTGGTGCCGCACCATACGCAGTACTCAAAAGGCTCACCGAAAGGTGGGCCTTTTTTGTTTTCGGTGTCACAAATCCTTGAAGGCGACGCGATCGGTGTAGGAGCTGGCTTGCCTGCGATGGTCTGCGCAGCGGCCCCGGCAATCTCAAGAGAGCACATTTTCGT